>CAXTFF010000113.1:0-6649 GCA_964243325.1 uncultured Sphingomonas sp. | reverse complement strand
CGGTGTGGAGGTCGGGCGTGTCCCAGACGATGATCGGATTGTTGCCGCCCATCTCGAGCGCGAGGATCTTCTCGGGATGATCCGCGAAGGCGCGGTTGAGCGCCAGGCCCGTGCGCGCGGAGCCGGTGAATAGCAGCCCGTCGATGCCCGGATGCGCCGCCAGCGCGCGGCCTTCGCCGGGACCGCCGATCAGCAGGCGCACGCACTCGCGCGGGACGCCCGCCTTGTGGAAGCAGTCGACCAGGAAGGCGCCCGTGGCAGGCGTCTTTTCCGACGGTTTGAACACGACCGCGTTGCCCGCGAGCAGCGCCGGGACGATGTGGCCGTTCGGCAGGTGCGCGGGGAAGTTGTAGGGGCCGAGCACCGCGAGCACCCCGTGCGGCTTGTGGCGGAGCGCGATGCGGCTGCCCATCGGCGCGTCGAGGCGTCGCTGCGCGGTGCGCTCGCCGTAGGCCGCGATCGAGATGTCGACCTTGGCGATGACGCTGTCGACTTCGGTGCGCGCTTCCCAGAGCGGCTTGCCCGTCTCGCGCGCGATCAGGTCGGCGAAGGGTTCGTGGGCGGCGCGGACGACGTTGGTGAAACGGCGTAGCGCCTCGGCGCGGACGGTGAAGGGGCGCGCGGCCCAGGCGGCCCAGCCCGAGCGGGCGATCGCCACCTCCTCGTCCACATCACCGACCACGCCTGTCCACAGATGCGCGCCGGTGGCGGGTTCGCGGGAGTGGAGCTCGGTGGCCATGCGGGGCCGTTGGTTGGCGGGAACGGGCGTGGAGGTCAAGCGAGCGCGTCGCCGAGCGCGCCGGCGGCCGCGACCTTGGCGTGGAGGGAGGACCAGTCGTCTCGCTCCGCGATCGGAGCCCAGATCGCCTCGACCTCGTCGATGAGCATCCCGCAGGGTTCGCCCCGCCAGTAAGGGCCGCGTTCCTTGCGGGGGGCGTGGGCGGCGGCGAGGGCGCGGAACTCGGACCAGTCCTCGCCGTAGCCACCTGGCAGCGATTGCGCGAAGGCGTCGTGGAAGAAGCGGTGCAGCTCGACGCCCGTCGCGCGGAGCGTGCGTTCGAGCGACCGGACCAGCGCGCGGTCGGCGTCCTCGCCCGCCGAGGTCAGGCCGAGCCGCCATAGCATCGCGGCGGCGATGCGGCCCTGGAAGCGCGGGCCGAAGGTGTCGAGCAGGGTGACGAGCGGCTCGCTTTCGGCGACGAGGCGGAGCGAGCCGGCCAGCTGCATCGCGTCCCAGTGGATCGCCTCGGGCTGACGGCCGAACGCGTACAGCCCCGCATGGTCGAAATAGGCGGCGGTGAAGCCCGCGTCCCAGGTCGGGGCGAAGCGCCAGGGGCCATAATCGAAGCTTTCGCCGGTGACGTTGATGTTGTCCGAGTTGAGGACGCCGTGAACGAAGCCGGCCGCCATGTAGGACGCGGCCAGGCGCGCGGTGCGGTCGAGCACGAGGTCGAGCAGGCGGAGCGCGGGCTCGTCTCCCGGCTCCTCGCCGTAGAGTTCGCGGAGCACGTACTCGACGAGGCGGCGCATGTTCGCCTCGTCGCGCAGATAGGCCAGGCGCTGGAAGGTGCCGATGCGGATATGGCCGTGGCTGAGGCGGACCATCACCGCCCCGCGCGTGGGGGAGGGCTCGTCGCCGCGCTCCAGCGCCTCGCCCGTCTCGATCAGCGACAAGGTGCGCGAGGTGGGGACGCCCAAGGCTTCGAGCATCTCGGTCGCCAGGATCTCGCGCACGCCGCCCTTCAGCGTCAGGCGGCCGTCGCCGAAGCGGCTCCAGGGGGTTTGCCCCGAGCCCTTGGTGCCCAAGTCCATCAGGCGGTCGCGGTCGTCGCGGACTTGCGCGAAGGTGAAACCGCGGCCGTCGCCGATGTCGGGGTTGTAGGTGCGGAACTGGTGGCCGTGATAGCGGAGCGCGAGCGGTTCGGGCAGCGTGCCCGGGAGCGGCTCGAAGCGGCCGAAATGGCGGAGCCATTCATCGTCGGTCAGCCCGTCCAGCCCGACCTGCGCGGCGGCGCGGTCATTGCGATAGCGCAAGGCGGTGCTCGGAAAGCCGGCGGCGGCGACCGGGTCCCAGAAGTCGGGGCCGAGTTCCTGGAGCGCGGCGGCGGGGCGGTATGCTTGCGGGGCTTTTTGTTGCGGGGCTGGGGGCATCCGTCGATATGGGGCGGCTCGGGCGAAGGGTGCAAGCATGAGGGCGTATGAGGACCGGTACTGGTGGTCGCCCGACGGGCTCCGGCTGCATTGCCGCGACTATCCGGGCGGCGATGCGGGGCGGCCGCCGATCCTGTGTCTGCCCGGGCTGACGCGCAACGCGCGCGATTTCGCCGAGCTGGCGGCGCGGCTGTCGCCGGAGTGGCGGGTGCTGGCGCTCGATTTCCGCGGGCGGGGCGAGAGCGGGTACGCGAAGGACCCGATGAGTTACGCGCCGCTCACCTACGTGCAGGATGTCGACGCGCTGCTGGAGGAGCAGGGGATCGGGCGCTTCGTCGCGATCGGCACGTCGCTGGGCGGGATCGTCACCATGCTGCTGGCGGGGGCGGAGCGGGAACGGCTGGTGGGCGCGTTGCTGAACGACGTGGGTCCCGACATCGACCCGCGGGGGCTGCAGCGGATCAGGGGCCATGTCGGGCGGGCGTCGAGCTGGCCGACCTGGATGCACGCCGCGCGCGGGCTGCAGGAGGGCAACGGCGCGATCCATCCGGACTGGCGGATCGAGGACTGGCTGGCGATGGCCAAGCGGACGCACCGGCTGAACTCGGCGGGGCGGATCGTGCTCGATTACGACCTGCGCATCGCCGAACCGTTCCGCGTGCCGGGCAACGAGGCGGGGCCGGACATGTGGCGCGCGCTCGACGCGCTGGCGGGCACGCCGACGCTGGTGGTGCGCGGCGAGCGGTCGGACGTGCTGGCCGCCGCCACCGCCGAGCGGATGGCCGCGACGCTCGCCCGATCCGAGCTGGCGACGGTTGCGGGCGTGGGGCACGCGCCGACGCTGACCGAGCCGGCGCTGGATGCGCCGATCGCGCGGTGGCTCGCCCGGGTGCTGGAACCCGCCCCGGCCTGACGCGTCTCCGACCTGACCCCAACAGGAGCTCATATGACCGACATCGTCAGCCGCGCGCATACCCCCGTCACCTCGCTGAAGGGACGGCGCGTGGTGATCACCGGCGGGACGACGGGCATCGGCCGCGCGACCGCGATCCTGCTGGCGTCGGAGGGCGCGCGCGTCTTCGTGTGCGGGCGCGACCCGCGGCATCTGGCCGACGCGCTGGCCGCGATCGGCGAAGCGGCGCGGGAAGGCGGCGAGGGGCACGGCATCGATATCGACCTGGCCGATCCGGCGTCCACGACCCGCGTGTTCGACGAGGCGGAGGCCAAGCTGGGCGGCATCGACGTCGCGATCCTGAACGCGGCGGTGGCGGCGCAGGGGCTGACCGAGATGACGGCCGACGAGATCCGGCACGCGGTCGCGGTCGACTTCACCGCCTACCTGCTCGGCGCGTACGAGGCGGCGAACCGGATCGCGGAAGGCGACATCGTCTTAACCGGATCGATGAGCGCGCACATACTGGGGCCGCATTCGACGGTGTACGCCGGCATCAAGGCGGGGATCGCGGGCTTCTCGGAAGCGCTGCGCAAGGAGCTGGGCGACAAGGACATCCGCGTCGCGCTGGTCGAGCCGGGCAAGACCAAGGCCGATTTCGGCGACGTGCCCAACGCCGAGCAGACGGAGAACGTGGTCAAGGAGGAGACGATCCGCGCCGAGGACATCGCGGTCGGGATGCACTACATCCTCACCCAGCCGCGCCGGACCGTGGTGCAGCAGCTGACGATCGTGCCGCGCGCGCAGACCGGCGAGTAGCCGTGGCCTTTCCGTTCGACGCGCTGGTGTTCGGGCCGGGGGACGTCGATCTGTCGCGGTCGCCGCTGGCGGGGCGGATCGACGCCGGGACGTATGTGCTGGGCGCGTTCAATCCGGGGATGACGCGGCTGCCGAACGGCAACCTGCTGCTGATGGTGCGCGTGGCCGAAGCGCTGCGGCAGCCCGAGCGGGACGGGCACGTCCATGCGGTGCGGTGGGAGGCGGGCGGATACGTGCTCGACGCCTGGCCGCTGGAGTCGGTCGACACGTCCGATCCGCGCAAGTTCACGGTGCCGGGCGGCGGGTGGCGAGTGATGGCGCTGACCTCGTTGTCGTGGTTGCTGCCGGTCGAACTCGACGCGGACGGGCGGCGGGTCGAGGCGGTGCACTACGACCGCGCCGTCGCGCCGTCCGAGCCGTACCAATGCTACGGCGTCGAGGACGCGCGGATCAGCCGGGTCGGCGGGCGGTATCTGATGACGACCTGTTCGGTCAGCCCGGAGCGGCATTGCACGACGATGTACTCCAGCGACGACGCGCTCGACTGGCGGCTCGACGGGATCGTGCTCGACCATCAGAACAAGGACATGCTGGTGTTCGAGGGGCTGATCGCGAACGAGTATTGGGCGCAGACGCGGCCGCTGGGCGACTTGTATTTCGCCTATCCGCCGGGGTCGCCGTGGCGGGCGGGGCCGGCGATCAACCTGGCGCGGTCGCCCGACGGGATGCATTGGCGGCCGCACGACCGGCCCGGCATCCGGCCGCGCGCCGACACGGTCGCGACCGCGCGAATGGGCGGGGGGGCGCCGCCGATCCTGACCGACGCCGGTTGGCTCAGCCTGTGGCACGGGGTCGAGCCGTCGGGAGTGGTGGGCAAATACCGCACCTATTGGTCGCTGCTCGACGCCGCCGATCCGTCGGTGATCGTCGGCGGCGGGCGCGGGCCGCTGCTGGAGGCGGACCCGGCGCTGACCGAGCCTTTGCGCGAGCTGATGTATGTGGGCGACGTGGTGTTCACGACGGGGATCGCGGACGGCGGCGACCACTATGTCGTGGCGAGCGGCGAGGCCGATCTGGCGTGCCGGATCACGCATGTTCCAAAGGGCACCTTCGCATGATCGACCTGAACGCGGCGACGGCGGCCGAACTAGACGAGCTGCCCGAGCTGAAGGGGCACGGGTTCGAGATCGTGCGCTACCGCGAGGAGCGCGGGCGCTTCACCGACCTGCGGCAGCTGGACGAGGTGCCCGGGCTGACGGGCAAGTCGGACGGGGCCAAGGACCGGCTGACGATCGGCTAGGCGCGGCCCGTCACCGCGACGAGCGGATCGCTCCGGCGGCCGTCGGCCAGGACCGCCGCCTCGACATCGGTGAAGCCGGCGCGGTCGAGATAGAGCCGCACCAGCCGCGCCTGGCCCGCGGTGTCGAGCGAGCGCCAGATCGCGACCGCCTTGGTCGGAAAGCAGCGGTTGGAGAAGCTGACGACGAACGGCGAACCGGCGCGGAGCGCGCGGCGGACCTCGGCGAAAACGGTCACGGGCCGCTGCAGATACTGGACGCCCACGCAGCAGAGCGCGGCGTCGAGTCCGGCGTCGGCCAGGGGCAGGAGGGGTTCGGCGTTGAGGTTCTGGATGAACCAGCGGTCGAGGCGCGGGTTGGCGGCGAGTTCGTCGGCGTTCATGCCGTGGCCGACCACCTCGCGGTAGCGGACATCGTCGGGCAGGTGGCTGACCCAGCTCGACATCAGATCGAGCACCGCGCCGCCCGGCGGGAGCAGATCGCGGTAGCGGTCGGTCAGCGCCGCGACCGCACCCTCGTCGATGTGCGTGACGAGACGGGGCGGTTCGTAAAAGGCGAGGTCATCGCCCGCGTCCTGTTTGGCGAACGCGGCGGCGGGAAGTTCGGGAAGATCGTCCATCCCGGTGATCTAGGGAGGGCCTGGACGGCTCGCCATGCGCGGGCGGTCGTTTTCCGCGGCACCGATCGCGCGGTCGCACGTTCCGCACCCCACGCCCGCTCGAACGAGCGCGTCGTATTCAAGGGAGTAGAGCCTATGACCACCACGACCACCGCCGACCAGACCAAGACCACCGCGGGCGCGGGCGCCAAAGCGCAGTTCACGCAGGCGACCGACAAGGCGCGCGCGTTCGCCAAGGCGCGGCCGGCCGCGACCGTCGCGCTCGCGGGCGTCGTCGGGCTCGCGCTGCTGAACACGCTGCGCGGCCGCTGATCCCGGCGGGCTGAACGAGAAAGGGGCGGTCCGCCGCGCGCGGACCGCCCCATTTTCCGTCGAGTCGAGTTCGAGGCCTACCGCTTGGAGAACTGGAACGAGCGACGCGCCTTGGCGCGGCCGTACTTCTTGCGCTCCACGATGCGGCTGTCGCGGGTCAGGAAACCCGCCGCTTTGACGGGCGCGCGCAGCACCGGCTCGTAGCGGGTCAGCGCCTGGCTGATGCCGTGCTTGACCGCGCCGGCCTGGCCCGAGAGGCCGCCGCCCTTGACGGTGCAGATCACGTCGTACTGGCCCTCGCGCTCGGCGACGCCGAACACCTGGTTGAGGACGAGGCGGAGCGACGGGCGTGCGAAATACACCTCCTGGTCGCGGCCGTTGATCGTGATCTTGCCCGAGCCCGGCTTCAGCCAGACGCGTGCGACGGCGTCCTTGCGGCGGCCGGTAGCATAGGCGCGACCCTGCTTGTCCAGGATCTGCTCCCGCAAGGGCATCGTCGATACGATGGGGGCGGGCGTCTCACCGGCGAGATAGGCGTCGGCGCCACGGTCAGCGCCG
>CAXTFF010000112.1:0-6752 GCA_964243325.1 uncultured Sphingomonas sp. | reverse complement strand
GGCTTGAAGCACCTGCTGGGTGACCCGGGTCTGGAACGTCTGCTCGGCGGTCAGGTAGTTCAGCGCTCCCTGCGAGATGGTGCCCAGACCGAAGATGTTGACGGGCACGCACCCTTGCGCGCGGGCGTTGGCGTCCGCGCATACCGGACCGTTCGCCCCGGGGATCGCCTCGAACGCGTTGCGGAAGTTCGCGGTGTTGACCTGGCCGTTGCCGCTCTGGTTCTCGGTGGTGCGACCGAAATTGTACGACGCGTCCCATCGGAACTTATCGCCGAACAGGTCGCCCTCGAACCCGGCGACGAAGCGGTAGAAATCACGCGAAGTGCTGCTGCGGCGATTGCCGAACTCGAGCAGGCGACGCGAGAAGCCGACGTCCTTGAGACCATCGCGGTTGGTGTCGGTGGCGGTGTTGTAGATCGCGTCGGGAACGAACGGGTTGCGCACGATCGTGAAGGTGCCGGGCACGCCCGTCACGGGCACGCGGGTCTCGATCGGCGCCTGCCCGCCGGTGCCCGGGAAGGCACCGGTGGTTCCCGCGGAGGAAAAGCCGAACGGCTCGATGTTACGGCTCGCGCTGGTATTGGCGTAAGTGCCTTCACCTACGAATCGGATCGCGTCCGTCACGTCATAGTGAAAGCGCGTCGCGAACAGGTAGCGCTCCACCGGCACCGCGATCGTGCGGAACTCCTGGCGGTTAAATCCGCGGGCGGGCAACGCGGTGCCGGCCGGCACGCCGCAGGCGGTGGCCTGCGCGGGCGTGATTGCGGCACCGTTCGCGTTGAACCCCCGCTCCAGGATGTTGCCGGGACCAAAGGTGAACTGACAGCCGCCCGCCGTGAAGATGCCTTGCGGCGCGATGCCGGAGAACGTCGGCGATGTGGGTACGCCGTAATCGGCCGGATCGCCGGTGAACACGGCGAAGGTGTCGCTGTCGTCGACCCGCGTGTTTGGACGCTGGCGCGACAGCAACTGACCCTGGTTGGTATAGCCGAGGTGGACCATGATGTTGCCGCGGTCGTCGCCGAAATTGCCGCCGACCGTAACGTTGGCTTGGTAATCGCGGTTGTCGCCGCGCTCCGTGATGCCGTACTGGGCGTTGGCCTCGAGCCCCTCGAAATTGTCCTTGTAGATGAAGTTGACGACGCCCGCGACCGCGTCCGACCCGTAGAGCGACGAGGCGCCGCCGGTCAGGATGTCGATTCGCTGGATGAACTGTTGCGGGATGACGTTGAGGTCGACGGTGGCCGAACCGGGCAGGCCCGCGACCACGCGCCGGCTGTTGATCAGGACCAGGGTACGGTCGGAGCCCAAATTACGCAGGTCGATCGTGGCGACGCCGGTGCCCGACGTCAGGAACGCCGAATTGGTCCGGGCGATGCCGGGCGAGCCGAACACCGGATTCTCGAGCAGAAGGTCCTGGATGTTGGACACGCCCGCCTGGTCGATCTGCGCGTCGCTGACGACCTGCACCGGCGAGACGGAGGTGATGGTGGGCGACGCGATGCGCGAGCCCGTCACCACGACGTCGCCGCTCGCCTCGGTGGCGGTGGCCTGGCCGGCGGCGGCCCGCGCCTCGTCGGTCTGGCCGGCGACGGTCCCGTCCTGGGTCGACTGCGCCCCTAGCGTGTCCTCCTGCGATTGCGCAGCCGCCGGAGCCGCGGCGAGCGCCAGAGCGAGCGCCAGCGGGGCCGCGCCGCCGTTCAAAACCAGCTTCAAGGAAATCGTCACGGTAGTCTTTCCCCTTTCAACCAGGTCCGAAATCCGGGACCGGGCGGTGTCTAGCGGGCGCATCGCAGGCGCTGGCCCGGTCCACCCTATGCCGAGTTTGATGGACGACCAGCGAACGGGCGTAAAGCCGACGTTCACCATTCCTTCATTTAGTCCGGCACTTGTAGCGTTATTGCAACACCGTCGGCCATCCGCCTACCCGACAGCAGATTGCGATGAAGCGACCCGATGGTCCAAGTGGAAGGAACAGCGAATGATCCGGATGATCGTCCTGGCCGCGGCGGCGGTCCATCCAGCCGCGGCGGAAGCCCAGCAAGCCGCAACTAGGCCCGCGTTGCTGGCCGAACTGCTCGAATGCCGCGCGATCGCGGAGGTGCCCGAACGGGCCGCGTGCTATGACCGGCATGTCACGGCGTTGGACGAAGCGGAGCGCAAGCGTGACGTGGTGCTCGTCGACCGTACGGAGACGCGCCGTGCGCGCCGGTCGCTGTTCGGCTTTCCGGTGCCCCGGCTTCGCATGTTCGCAGGCGACGACAAGGAGCCCGAGTTCACGCGGATTGAGGCATCGATCAAGGACGCTCGACGAATTGCCGGCCGGTGGCAGTTCGAGTTGGACGATGGAAGCCGCTGGGCGCAATCGGAAGCCGAGGAACTCGCGCGGGTGCCCAGGCCCGGGGATATCATCCGCGTCCGCAAAGGCGCGATCGGCAGCTTCCTTGCGAATATCGGCAAAGCTCCCGCGATCAGGGTACGCCGGATCGCGTGATGATTTGTGGTGGCTCGAACGGAACGGCTCAGACCCAGATACGGTCGTACCGCCGGCCCAACCCCGTCAGCAGCTCGTACTGCGACAGCCCCGTCGCCGCGCTCGCGGCGGGCAGGTCGAACGCGATCTCCACCCAGTCGCCCTCGCCCAACGTCGGCGCCGCGGTGGCGTCGACCGCCAGCAGGTCCATCGACACGCGGCCGATCACCGGCAGGGCCGCCCCGTCGACCAGGGCCGATCCCCGGTCGGAAAAGGCTCGGGAGTAGCCGTCCGCGTAGCCGATATTGAGGACCGCGACGGCCGTATCGGCCTGCGCGGTCCAGGTCGCGTTGTAGCCTACCGTTCCGCCCGCGGGCACCAGGCGGCGCTGGATCACCTGCGCCTCCGGCCGGACGACGGGCGACAGGTCGCCCGCCATGTCGGGGCGGGGCACGCCGCCATAGAGCGCGAGGCCCGGGCGGGTGAGGTCGAAGCGGTATCGTTCCCCAAGCGCGATCCCGGCCGAATTGACCAGGCTCAGGCGGCGCGCGGCCGCGCGGCCCGCCAGCCCCGCGAACGCGGCGCGCTGGCGCTCGTTCATCGGATCGTCCTCCTCGGCGCGGGCGAGGTGGCTCATGAGCGTATCGACGGGGAGGCCGTCCAGTATCCCCGCTTCGACCTCGGCGACGGACAGCCCCAGCCGGTTCATGCCGGTATCGACCATCGCGTCGCAAGCCCCCCCGCCCGCCGCCCGCCAGCGCGCGACCTGGGCGGGGGTGTTCAGCACCGGCCGCGCGATCCCGGTCGCGGCGGCGGCCATGTCCTCCTCGCGCACGCCGTGCAGGACCGACACGGACAGGCCGAGCGACGCGAGCGCCTCGGCCTCCAGCCAGTTCGACACGAAGAAGTCGCGGCACCCCGCCTCGGCCAGCGGCCGCGCCACCCCGGTCGCGCCCAGGCCGTACCCGTCGGCCTTGACCGCCGCGCCGCACGCCGCGCGCCCGCCCATCCGGGCGAGCGCGCGCCAGTTCGCCTGGAGCGCTTGGGTGTCGAGGCGGAGGCGCAGGGGAGCGGCGGTCATGCCCGCGCCGCTACCGCACCCGCCCGGATCACGCCACCGCGCGGCTTGGCCCATCGTCACGCAGGCCGACCACCGTCACGACCAGCGCCATCGCCACCACCGCGATCGTGTACCAAAGGCCCGCGAACGGATCGCCCGTCTTGGCGACGATGTACTGGCTGATGAAGGGCAGGAACCCGCCGAAATAGCCCGTGCCGAGGTGATAGGGGATCGACAGCGAGCTGTAGCGGATCGCGGGCGGGAACATCTCGGACAACAGCGCGGCGACCGGGCCGTAGGTGATGCCCGACAGCGCGCCCAGCGACAGGATCGCCAGCAGGATCACGACGATCCGTCCGGGCGTGGGCGTCACGGGCGCCAGGTCGTAGCCCGCGCGCGCCAACGCCGCGTCGAGCCCGGCGGGGCTGCGGTCGACGGTCGACTCGCCCCCGATCGTCACCGCCGTCGCCGGGGTGCGGCGCTTCTCGTACGGGACCCCTTTTTTGGAGAAATGGTCGAGCAGCCGGCCGCACTCGTCCGCCTGCTTCGCGGCGAACGGGCTGTAGGCGCAGGCCGGACCCGACACGACGACGGGCGCGCGCGACGCGGCGCGCGCGAGGTCCGGATTGGCGGCCTGGGCGATCACCCAGAAGATCGGGAACAACAGCACCAGCGTCAGCGCGTATCCCCAAACGATCGGTCTCTTGCGCCCGATCCGGTCGGACAACCGCCCGAACAGCACGAACCAGCCGAGCCCCGCCGCCGCGCCCGCCCCGACCAGCAGCTGCGCCGCGGTCTCCTCCACGCGCATGGTGGTCTGGAGGAACGACAGCACGGTGAACATCGCGGTGTACCAGATCACCGTCAGCCCGGCGGCGATCCCGAACAGCGCGACGGCCATGCGCTTGAGGTTGCCGGGATAGGTGAAGCTCGCCTTGATCGGGTTGGCCGACACCTCGCCCGCCGCCTTCATCCGCTTGAACACGGGGCTCTCGGACAGCTTCACGCGCATCCACAAGCTGACGGCGAGCAGCGCGATCGAGAACAGGAACGGGAGCCGCCAACCCCAGGCGGCCCAAGTCTCCGTCGGCAGCAGCCTCTTGGTCAGGAGGACGACGACCAGCGACAGGATGAACCCGCCGACCACGCCCGCCTGGATGAAGCTGGTGTAGAAGCCCGACCTGCCCGGCGGCGAATGCTCGGCGACGTAGATCGCGGCGCCGCCATATTCGCCGCCCAGCGCCAGCCCTTGCGCGATGCGCAGCAGGATCACGACGAGCGGCGCGGCGTAGCCGATCGACGCCGCCGAGGGGACGAGACCCACCCCGGCGGTCGCGACCCCCATCAGCGTGATGGTGACGAGGAACGTGTATTTGCGCCCCAGCCGGTCGCCCAGATACCCGAACAGGACAGCGCCGAGCGGCCGGAAGCCGAACCCGACCGCGAACCCCGCCCAGGCGAGCAGCGTCTGGATGACGGCGTTGTCGCCGGGAAAGAAGGTGCGCCCGATGATGCCGCTGGCGGCGAGCGTCCCGTAGATGAAGAAGTCGTACCACTCGAACACCGTGCCCAGCGAAGACGCGGTGATGACGAGCTTGATGTCCGACGTCGACGGTTCGCCCACGACCTTGTCGGCGGCGATCGGTGCTGCTTGGTTCATCGTCCCTCCCAGATCCGGTGTAGCGGGCGCGGACCGCGGGGCAAGACCGGCTCAGCGCCCGGCGGGCACCCAGAAGCTTCGGTCGCCGTCGCGCGCTTCGACCACGCGGACCCCGAACACCGCCCCGATCGCGTCGGGGGTGAGCACCTCGGCCGCCGGCCCGAACGCGACGACGCGGCCCTGATGGAGGAGGAGCACGTCGTCGGCGGCGCGCTGCGCGTGGACGAGGTCGTGCAGCACGATCGCGACGCCCCTGCCCTGTCGCGCGAACGCGCGCAGCCTGCCCAGCAGGTCGACCTGATGCGCCGGGTCCAGGCTCGCCAGCGGCTCGTCGGCGAGCAGCCAGCAAGGCTCCCCCGCCAGCGCGCGGGCGAGCAGGATGCGCGCGCGCTCGCCGCCCGACAGTTCGCCGACGGGCCGGTCCGCGAACGCGGTCGTATCGGTCGCCGCCAGCGCGCGGTCGACGGCGGCGTCGTCTTCGGCCGAAGGTGCCGCGAAGGGCGAACGGTGCGGCAGGCGGCCGAGCGCGACCAGCTCTCCGCCGAGCATGTTCCAATGCGCCGCGCCCTCCTGCGGCAGGTAGCCGATCGCCCGCGCCCGCGCGCGCGGTTCCAACCCGACCACGGGGTCGTCACCGAGCCGCACCTGGCCCCCGCTCGCGGGCAGCAGCGCGACCGCCGCTTTCAGCAGCGTCGACTTGCCCGCGCCGTTCGGTCCCAGGATCGCGGTGACGCGGCCCGACCGCAGCCGCGCGTCCACCTCGTCCAGCACCGCCCGCCCGCCCAGCCGGACCGACACGCGCTCGAAGCTCAGCTCCACGCCCGCCCCCGCTCGCGCAGCAGCAGCGCGAGGAAGAAGGGCGCGCCGATCAGCGCCATGGCGACGCCCAGCCTGACCTCCTCCGCGCCCGGCGCGAGCCGGACGAGGCTGTCCGCCGCCAGCAGCAGCGCCGCGCCGCCGATCGCCGAGGGCAGCAGCAAAGCCCCCGGGCGGTGGCCGAACACGGGGCGCAGCAGGTGCGGCACGACCAGCCCGACGAACCCGACCACCCCAGTCACGGCGACGCCCGCGCCGACGGTCAGCCCGACGCCGATCACCACCAGCGCCCGGAGCCGCCCCGGCCTGACCCCAAGCGTCCGCGCGGCGGGCTCGCCCAGCGCCAGCGCGTCGAGCGCGGGGGCGGTGAGCGCGAGCAGCGCGCACCCGACGAGCATGGGCGCGGCGGCGAGGCGCACGTCCTCCCATCCCCGGTCGGTCAGCGCGCCCATCAGCCAGTCGATCACGGCCGCGACCGCGTACGGATCGGGCGCGACCGAGATCAGGAACGCGGTGAGCGCCCCGGCCAGGCTGGCGAGGACGGTGCCGCCCAGGATGAACGTCACCGCGCCCGGCGACGCCCAGGTCAGCGCGGCGAGCAACGCCATCGACCCCGCCGCCCCCGTCATCGCCGCGGCGAACATGACGGGCTGGCTCGCGCTGCCCAGCACGATCGCCGCCACCGCGCCCAGCGCGGCCGACGAGGACACGCCCACCACCGCCGGGTCGGCGAGCGGATTGCG
>CAXTFF010000111.1:0-6799 GCA_964243325.1 uncultured Sphingomonas sp. | reverse complement strand
CGTGGCACCGCCCGCGCCGCCGCCGATCGTGGAGCTCGCCCGCGATCCGTCCGCGCCCGCGCCACGCCGCTTCTCGCCCGTTGCCCGCCCCGAACGCCCCGCGCCGCCGCCCAAGCCCGTCGAAGCGCCCGTCGCCGAGACCGCCGAGGCCCGGCCCGTCGTCGGCGCGCGCGCGCTCCCCGCCGGCCAAGCGACGCCGCGCAACGCCGTCCCCGGTCGCCCGACGCAGCGTGACCGCAAGGGCGACGACCGCCGCACCTCGGGCAAGCTCACCGTCACCCGCGCGCTCGGCGACGACGGCGCGCGCTCGCGCTCGCTCGCCGCGCTCAAGCGCGCCCGCGAAAAGGAGAAGCGCCATTTCGGCCCGCGCGACGCGCAGCCCAAGCAGGTCCGCGACGTGCAGGTGCCCGAAGCCATCACCGTCCAGGAGCTCGCCAACCGCATGGCGGAAAAGGGCGCGGACCTGATCAAGACGCTGTTCAAGATGGGCTCGCCCGTCACCATGAACCAGCTGATCGACCAGGACACCGCCGAGCTGCTCGTCACCGAGTTCGGCCACAATATCGTCCGCGTGTCCGACTCCGACATCGACCTCGCCTTCGACACGGGCACCGACGCGGTCGAGGACCTGCGGCCCCGGCCTCCCGTGGTCACCATCATGGGCCATGTCGATCACGGCAAGACCTCGCTCCTCGACGCGCTCCGCGGCACCGACGTCGTGCGCGGCGAGGCGGGCGGGATCACGCAGCATATCGGCGCCTACCAGGTGCAGATGCCCGACAAGTCGAAGATCACCTTCCTCGACACGCCCGGCCACGAGGCGTTCACGCAGATGCGGATGCGCGGCGCGGACGTGACGGACATCGTCGTGCTGACGGTCGCGGCCGACGACGGGCTGATGCCGCAGACGATCGAGGCGATCAACCACACCCGCGCCGCGGGCAAGCCGATGATCGTCGCGATCAACAAGATCGACAAATACGAGGCCAACGCGCAACGCATCCGCGAACGCCTGCTGGAGCATGAAGTCGTGGTCGAGGAGCTCGGCGGCGACACGCAGGACGTCGAGGTCTCCGCGCTCAAGAAGACCGGGCTCGACCAGCTGATCGAGAAGATCCAGCTCCAGGCCGAACTGCTCGAACTGCGCGCCAACCCCGACCGGCCCGCAGAGGGCACGGTGATCGAGGCCAAGCTCGACAAGGGCCGCGGTCCCGTCGCGACCGTCCTCGTCAACCGGGGAACGCTGCGCGTCGGGGACATCTTCGTCATCGGCGCGGAATCGGGCAAGGTCCGCGCGCTGGTCGACGACAAGGGCCGCCAGATCAAGGAGGCGGGCCCCGCCATGCCGGTCGAGGTGCTCGGGCTGTCGGGCGTTCCGTCCGCGGGCGACCCGCTCGCCGTCGTCGAGAACGAGGCGCGTGCCCGCGAGGTCGCCGAGTACCGCCGCGGCGTGCTCACGCAGAAGCGCACCACGTCGGCCCCCGCGAGCCTGGAGACGATGTTCTCGGCGCTCAAGGCCAACCAGGCGATCGAGTACCCGCTCGTCGTCAAGGCCGACACGCAAGGCACCGTCGAGGCGATCACCCAGTCGATCAACAAGATCTCGACCGACCTGATCCGCGCGCGCATCCTCCACGCGGGCGTGGGCGGCATCACCGAGTCCGACGTGACGCTGGCCGCCGCGTCGGGCGCGCCCATCATCGGCTTCAACGTCCGCCCCAATGCCAAGGCGCGCGAGATCGCCGAGCGCACCAAGGTCGCGTTCAAGTACTATGACGTGATCTACGACCTGACCGACGAGATCCGCGCGGGGATGGCCGGGCAGCTCGGTCCCGAGGCGTTCGAGACGGTGGTCGGCCGCGCGGAGATCCGCGAGGTGTTCTCGGCGGGCAAGACGGGCCGTGCCGCGGGCCTGCTGGTCGTCGACGGCACGATCCGCAAGGCGCTCAAGGCGCGCATCACGCGCGCCGACGTGATCATCTACCAGGGCGAGATCGCGTCGCTCCGGCGGTTCAAGGACGATGTGCCGGAAGTGCGCGCGGGTCTGGAGTGCGGCGTGACGTTCACGCAGAACTTCACGGACATCAAGCCGGGCGACTTCCTCGAAACCTTCGAGGTCGAACTCCGCGAACGGGCGCTTTGACCTAAACCCTCTCCCGCCTTCGCGGGAGAGGGACAGGCGCGTCAGCGCCAGGGTGAAGGCAGGACGGCTCGCGAGCGGAAATCAGCTATGAACACCGATAAACCCGAACGCTCCGTCCGTACGCTGCGCGTCGGCGAGCAGGTCCGCCACATCCTATCCGACATCCTGGCGCGCGGCGACGTCCATGACGACACGCTCGCCAAGCACATGGTCTCCGTCACCGAAGTCCGCATGTCCCCCGACCTGCGTCACGCCACCGCGTTCGTCAAACCGCTGCTCGGCCAGGACGAGGAGGCGGTGCTCAAGGCGCTCCGCACCAACACCGCCTATCTCCAGCGCGAGGTCGCCGCGCGCATCCGCACCAAATATGCCGCCAAGCTCAAGTTCCTGGCGGACGACAGCTTCGACGAGGGCACCCGGATCGACTCGCTCCTCCGCAAGCCCGAGGTGGCGCGCGACTTAGAGCAGGATTGACGGCCCGCCCGCGCCCACGCACGTCACCCCATGGCCAAGCTCTATTTCTACTACGCCTCGATGAACGCGGGCAAATCCACAACGCTCCTCCAAGCCGATTTCAACTACCGTGAGCGCGGGATGCGGACTGCCCTGTTCACCGCGGCGGTCGACGACCGTTTCGCGGCGGGAACGATCAGCAGCCGCATCGGCCTGTCCGCGCCCGCGACGCCGTTCGATCTCCGCACCGACATCGAGGCGTTCGTCGCCGCCGACCATGCGCGCGCGCCACTGTCGTGCGTCCTGGTCGACGAAGCGCAGTTCCTGACCAGCTGTCAAGTCGACCAGCTCGCCCGCATCGCCGACCGGCTCGGCGTTCCCGTCCTCGCCTACGGCCTGCGCACCGATTTCCGCGGCGAGCTGTTCGAGGGCTCGGCGCGCCTGCTCGCGCTTGCCGACGCGCTCGTTGAGATCAAGTCGGTATGCACCTGCGGCCGCAAGGCGACGATGAACCTGCGTCTGGACGCCACCGGCCGCGCCGTGGCGCAGGGCGCGCAGACCGAGATCGGCGGGGAGGAACGCTACGTCGCGCTTTGCCGGAGGCATCACGCCGAGGCGCTAGCCGCTTAGCTCCAGCCGCCCCATATCGCTCCCATGACCCCCGACAACCTGATCTACCGCGCCGCGATCTGGATCGCGCCGCTCATCGTCGCGATCGTGTTCCACGAGGTCGCCCACGGCTGGGTCGCCAAATGGCTCGGCGATCCGACCGCCGCGGACCTGAAGCGCCTGAGCTTCAACCCCATCCGCCATGTCGACCCGGTCGGCACCGTCATCCTCCCGCTAAGCCTGGCGGTCGCGGGCGCGCCCGTGTTCGGCTGGGCCAAGCCCGTGCCCGTCGATGCGACCCGCCTGCGCGAACCGCGCACCGGCATGATGCTCGTGGCGCTCGCCGGGCCGGCGATGAACCTCCTGCTCGCGAGCGTCGGCGCGGTCGCGCTCGGCCTTGTTTTCGCGCTCGGCTCCGAGTCCGTAGGAACGGCGCGGTTCGCCGTCGACCTGCTCTTCTCGTTCATCGTCGTGAACGTGTTTCTGGCGCTGTTCAACCTGCTGCCGCTGCCGCCCTTCGACGGCGGGCATCTGGTCGAGGGCATGCTGCCCCGCCCGCTTGCACGCCGATACGCCAAGATCGGGCGCTACGGCTTCCTGTTACTGATCGGCCTGCTGGTGGTCCTGCCCATGCTGGTCCCGAGCGCGAACATCGTCGAGCGGATCGTCGCGCCGCCCGCGCGCGCTGTGACCGGCTTCTTCCTCGACATCGCGCGCGCCTTCGCCTGACATGGGCGTTCGCCACCGCTCCAGCCCCCGCTCGGTAAGGACCCGCTCATGCTCGCGATACTCTCCTCCGCCCTCGTTCTGGCCGCCGCCCAGCAGCAGCCTCCTCCTCCCGACGCGCCCGACGGCCGGGAGACGGTGATCACCTTCGTCGGCGGTGGCGGGCTGCGCGACTGGCGGCGCGACCCGTCGCGCCGCGACGTGCTGCTCGTCCGCGACCGCACCGAGCGTTGGTACCGCGTGACCCTGTCGGGGCCATGCGGCGCGTTTCGCCGATCGCTCGACACGCTCAGCTACACCACCGACCCGAACGGCACCTTCGACCGCTTCTCGCGCATCCGCTTCGGGTCGTTCCCCAACCAGCAATGCCGCGTCCGGAGCATCGTCGCGTCCGTCTCGCCCGAACTGACCCGGCCGCGTTGACTGCTGACACGGTGCTCGCCTCCCGCTAGGGGCGGCGGGATGCACGGCTGGCTGATCCTCGACAAGCCGCTCGGGGTCGGATCGACCGACGTCGTGTCGGCGGTCAAGCGCGCGCTCCGGGCGGGCGGCTATCCCAAGGTCAAGGTCGGACACGGAGGTACGCTCGACCCGCTCGCGACGGGCGTGCTCCCGATCGCGCTGGGCGAGGCGACCAAGCTCGCCGGGCGGTTGCTCGACGGCGACAAGATATACGACTTCACGGTCCGCTTCGGCGAGGAGACCGCGACGCTCGACGCGGAAGGCGCGGTGATCGCCGTTTCCGATGCCCGCCCTGCCGCCGCCGACGTCGAAGCCGTCCTCCCCCGCTTCACCGGCTCGATCAGCCAGACGCCCCCCACCTATTCCGCGCTCAAGGTGGACGGGAAGCGCGCCTACGACCTGGCCCGCGCGGGTGGAGAGGTGAAGCTGGCGAGCAGGGACGTGACGATCCACGAGCTGCGGTCCGTCGCTGGAGGACCGGACCAAGCCACCCTCACCGCCCACGTTTCCAAGGGCACCTACATCCGCTCGCTCGCCCGCGACATCGCCCATGCGCTCGGCACGGTCGGCCATGTGACCATGCTCCGCCGCACCAAGGCCGGACCGTTCGACCTCGTCCACGCGATAACGCTGGACGAACTGGCCCGATTCGGGCAGGAGCGCGCGCTGGAACATCATCTCCTGCCGTTGAGGGCGGGGCTGGACGACATCCCGGCTCTTCCTCTTACTCCCGACCAGGCAGGGGCGCTCCGCCAGGGGCGCGTTCTGGCCGGGATCGCCGCCGACGACGGCCAAGCCTTCGCGATGTTGCACGATGTGCCCGTCGCCCTGGTCGAGGTTCGGGACCGCGAGGTCCGCGTGGTGCGCGGTTTCAACCCCTGACGAAAGGATCACGATGTCGATCACTCCCGAGCGCAAGCAGGCGCTGATCACCGAACATTCGCGCGTCCAAGGCGACACCGGCTCCCCGGAGGTCCAGGTCGCGATCATCACCGAGCGCATCAAGAACCTGACCGGCCATTTCAAGGGCCACGCCAAGGACAACCACAGCCGCCGCGGGCTGCTGATGATGGTCAACAAGCGGCGCACGCTGCTCGACTATCTCCGCAAGACCGACGGTCAGCGCTATCTCGATCTCATCGCGAAGCTCGGCCTTCGTAAGTAACACTCGAAGGGCGGTCGCTGCGGCCGCCCTTCTCGTATCGGTCGGAGTGCAATTCGGCACGCCGGCATGGGGCGGCGAACGCTCCACACCGCCGCGGACCGGCTTAGTCCGTAGATAGGCCCCGCCCGCATCTGGCGCGCGTAGTGAAGGAAACATCATGTTCGACACCAAGAAAGTGGAAATCCAGTGGGGCGGCAAGACGCTGACGCTGGAGACGGGCCGCGTCGCCCGCCAGGCCGACGGCGCCGTGATGGCGACGCTCGGCGAGACGGTGGTGCTCTGCTCGGTCACCGCCGCCAAGTCAGTCAAGGAAGGCCAGGATTTCTTCCCGCTCACCGTCCATTACCAGGAGAAATTCTCCGCCAGCGGCCGCATCCCCGGCGGCTTCTTCAAGCGCGAGCGCGGCGCGACCGAGCGCGAGACGCTCACCAGCCGCCTCATCGACCGGCCGATCCGCCCGCTCTTCCCCGAGGGGTTCCTGAACGAGATCAACGTGATCTGCCAGGTCCTGTCCTATGACGGCGAGAACGAGCCCGACATCCTCGCCATGGTCGCCGCGTCGGCCGCGCTGACCATCTCGGGCGTGCCCTTCATGGGCCCGATCGGGGGCGCGCGCGTCGGCTATGCCGGCGGCGAGTACATCCTCAATCCGACGCTCGACCAGATCAAGGAAGGCGAGCTCGACCTCGTCGTCGCCGCCACCCACGACGCGGTGATGATGGTGGAGTCAGAGGCCAAGGAGCTGTCCGAGGACGTCATGCTCGGCGCCGTCATGTTCGCGCACCGCGCGTCCGGCGAAGTCATCCAGGCGATCATCAAGCTCGCCGAGCAGGCCGCCAAGGAGCCTTGGGAGCTCAAGCAGGACATCGACGCCAGCGCGGTCAAGGCCAAGCTCAAGGCGCTGATCGGCGACGACCTCGCCGCCGCCTACAAGCTCCGCGACAAGCAGCAGCGCCAGACCGCCATCAACGATGCCCGCGCCAAGGCGCGCACCGCGATGGAGGCCACCCGCCACGAGAACCCCGCCGAGTATCTCGCCTCGCTCAAGCTCGTGAAGAAGCTGGAAGCCGACATCGTCCGGGGCGCGATCCTGACCGATGGCATTCGCATCGACGGCCGCGACACCAGGACGGTGCGCCCGATCGAGGCGATGGTCCACTTCCTCCCCCGCGCGCACGGCTCGGCGCTGTTCACGCGCGGCGAGACGCAGGCGATCTGCACGACCACGCTCGGCACCCGCG
>CAXTFF010000110.1:0-6804 GCA_964243325.1 uncultured Sphingomonas sp. | reverse complement strand
CGAGCACGCGCACCTCGTCCTTGAACAGCTCGCGCAACGGTTCGACGAGCGCCATGTCCATGCGCTCGGGCAGCCCGCCGACATTGTGGTGGCTCTTGATCGTGACCGACGGCCCGCCGGTGAAGGACACGCTCTCGATCACGTCGGGGTACAGCGTCCCCTGCGCCAGGAACCCGGCCCCGCCGATCTTCTTCGCCTCGGCCTCGAACACGTCGATGAAGGTCCGGCCGATGAACTTGCGCTTGAGCTCCGGGTCGGTGATCCCGGCCAACCCGTCCATGAACAGCGCCACCGCGTCCACATGGACCAGCGGGATGTTGTAGGCCCCCCGGAACAGCGACACCACCTGCTCCGCCTCGCCGCTCCTGAGCAGCCCGTGATCGACGAACACGCAGGTCAGCCGATCGCCGATCGCCTCATGGATCAGCACCGCCGCCACCGCCGAATCGACGCCCCCCGACAGCCCGCAGATCACGCGCCCCGATCCCACCTGCGCGCGGATGTCGGCGATCTTGGCGGCGCGGAACTCCGCCATCGTCCAGTCGCCCTCCAGCCCGCACACGCGCCGCGCGAAATTGGCGATCAGCTTCGCGCCGTCGGGCGTGTGCGCCACCTCCGGGTGGAACTGCATGGCGTAGATGCGCCTGGCGTCGTCGGCGATCACCGCGAACGGCGCGCCCGCGCTGGCCGCCACCGGCCGGAAACCGGGGGCGAGCGCGGCGACATGGTCGCCGTGGCTCATCCACACCCGGTGCCGCTCCCCCTCGCGCCACACGCCGTCGAACAGCGCGCACCCGTCCGCGACGTCGACGAAGGCCGATCCGAACTCGCCGCTCATCCCGCGCTCGACGCTGCCGCCCAGCTGCCGGGTCAGCGCCTGCTGGCCGTAGCACACGCCCAGCATCGGCACGCCCGAATGCAGGATCGCGTCCGGGATGCGCGGGGAGTCCGCGTCCACCACCGACGCCGGCCCCCCCGACAGGATCACCCCCGCCGGCCCGATCCTCCGATACGCCTCGGCCGCCGTGTTGAACGGCGCGATCTCGGAATACACCCCCGCCTCGCGCACCCGCCTGGCGATGAGCTGCGTCACCTGGCTGCCGAAATCGACGATGAGGATGGTGTCGGGATGCTGCATGGCGCGCGTCTAGCCGCCGCCGCCCCATACGGAAAGAGCCGCGCCCCTTGCGGGACGCGGCTCCTTCGCGGCCGGAGGAGGCCCGGTCAGGCCGCCTCGTCGTATCCCTCGTCGGCCGTCGTCGGACCCGAATCCTGCCCCTTGGCCGACACGTCCCGGTCCACGAACTCGATGATCGCGATCGGCGAGGCGTCCGACAGCCGGATGCCCGCCTTGATCACGCGGGTGTACCCGCCGTTGCGCGCGCCGTAGCGCGGCCCGATCACGTCGAACAGCTTGACCAGCTGCGCGTCGTCGAGCAGCCGCGCATGGGCGAGGCGCCGGTTCGACAGCCCGCCGCGCTTGGCCAGCGTCACCAGCTTCTCCACGTACGGCCGCAGCTCCTTGGCCTTGGCCACCGTGGTGGTGATCTGCTCGTGCTTGATCAGCGCCGCCGCCATGTTCCGGAACAGGGCGAGACGGTGGGCGGAGGTACGCTGCAGCTTGCGGCCGCCGACGCGATGGCGCATGTCGATTGTCCTTCAGGTTCGTCCAGGGGCCGTATCAGGTACCCCGGGGCCGGGCGGAGGAGCCGCCCAGGAACGCGCGCCTACACCCGACGAGGCCGCCAAAGTCAAGCGCGCCGCCCTATTCCTCCATCCGCACGGCCACCCGCCGCCCCGCCGGCACGCCCTCCACCCCGTCCAGCTTGGCCACGAGGTCGGCGAAGGCGTCGTCCCGCGCCACGGGGAAATGGCGGAGGAACCCGGTCCCCAGCACGTCCAGGTCGCGCCTGGTCAGCAGTCCGACGGCGACGATCCGGTCGTCCGCCCGGTCGAAAGCCCTGTCGCCGGCCATTCCCATTCTCCTATCGGTCGGACTGGAAACCACCGAACCTCCGTAATGGTGGCAATCGTTACGCTCCCGGCCCGAAACAAACCGGCGGGCGGACGCGGCCGATCCGTTAACCCGCCCGGTCTAGGACCGGGGGGAACCGCCTCCGCGCCCGCGATCGAAGCCATGGACCAGGACGAACACGACCGGACCTCTCCCGCTCCCGCCCCCGACGCCCTGCAGGAGCGCGCGCCGCGCCAACAGGTGCTGCTGGGCGCGCAGATCGCGGGGTTCGGGCGGGGCGCGACGACCCGGCACCGGATCAAGGACCTGTCGGCCACCGGCGCGCGCGTCGACCGGGCGGGGATGCTGACGCCGGGCTCCACCGTGCTCGTCTCGGTCGGGGTGCTGGAGGCGGTCGGGGCCACGGTGGTCTGGGTGCGCGAGGACGCGGCGGGGCTGAAGTTCGCCGAGCCCATCGACCCGGACGCCGCCCGTTCCAAGACGATCGTGTCGGCCGGGCACCCCGCGCGGCCCCCGGCGGCCGCCCGCCCGGCCGGATCGGCGGCGACCGCGGGCTGGGTCGGGACGATGGCGAGCCCGTACCGGCGCTGAGGCGGGCCCCGGCCGGTCAAAGCGACCGCACGGCCGGCGCCCCCCGCCCGCGCAGGCGCAGCGCCCAGATCGCCCACACCATCGCGTCCGCCCGGTCGGGCGACCCCTCCCCCGCCCAGCCCCCGGCGGTGAAGTGCCCCAGCTCCTCCTCCAGCGCCGGGAAACGCCCCGCGAACCCCGCCGCCCCGCTCTCGAACAGCGCCGCCACCGGCTCCGCCCGCGCCCACTTGCCCCGCGACGCGCGCACCAGCTCCAGCGGCAGCACCCGGTCCGCGCCCTTCAGCACCGACCGGACCATGTCGCCGCCCTGGTTCGCCTCCGCCACCACCCGGTCCGCGCCCCAGTCGCGCGCCGCCTCCGCCACCGCCCGCGCCCAGCCCTCGGGCGATCGCCCCTCCACCGACGCGTCCTGGAGCACCCAGGCCCGCCCGGCGCCGTCCAGCCCCGCCGCCACGATCCCGCACGTCCCCGCCGCCGTCGCGGGCGGATCGACCCCCACGACGATCCTCTCGAAACCTCCCCCGATCCCGTCCCGGGCGCCGGCGGCGGGACCCCGGCACGCCTCCACCAGCGCCGCCGGCCACAGGCTCCCCTCCCGGTCGACCGCCAGCACCCCCTCGATCTCCTGCGCGCCCATCCGCGTGCCCCCGTACGCCGCCTCCACCGCCCGCACGAAGCTTTCCGGCAGATGCCGGTTCGAATGCGTCGCCCCGCCCGTCCTGACCGTCCCCGGATCCGCCAGGATGCGCCGGAGCGCCGGCTCGGCGGACGGCGTCGTGGTCACCAGCGCGCGCGGCCGCGCGCCCCGCCGGAGCCCCAGCCGCAGCGTGTCCCACGTCGCCCCCGCGTGCCGCCACTTGCCCAGCTCGTTGCACCAGGCGATGTCGTGCTCGGGCCCGCGGAGCGACTGCGGCGACCGCCCGGAGAACAGCGCGCATTCCGCCCCGTTCGCAAAGACCAGCCGCCGCTCCGACGGCGCCCAGCGTTCCACCTCCCCGCCGCGCGCGAGCGCCAGCAGCCCGCTCGGCCCGTCCACCATCACCGACCGCGCCTCGTCGACGGTCGCGCCGACCAGGGCGACGCGCAGCGTGGAGCCGGTCCGCGCGACCCGGCCGGCGTCGGCTCCGCCCCCGACCCGTTCGCCGACGTCCGACGGCGCGGGCGCGGGCGCGGACCGCCGCACCTGTTCCAGCACCCACTCGGCCCCCGCCCGCGTCTTCCCGAACCCGCGCCCGCCCATGATGACCCAGGTGCTCCAGGCCTCCCCTTCGGGCGCCAGCTGCCCCGGATGCGCCCAATCGGGAAAGCTCGCCGCCCACAGCCGGAGCTGGTCCTCGGGCATCGACCGGACCAGCACCGCGCGCGCGTCGTCGTCCAGCCCGGCGAGCGGGCGGGGTGGGGGGGTCATGGTCTAGGCTCCTATGCCGACCGTCGACCCGCGGTCCGGCCTCCAGTGTGACCCCGCCGTCGGCCGGTCGGCGCCTTCCTCGATCCGCCGCCAGGGCGCGGAGGAAACCGCCGGAACGGTCTTAAACGGCGGATGCGTCCTCGATGAAGCAGTTCCGCACATCGTCCAGCACACCGGCGAGTTCTTCCTCCGGAACGCCGTTCGAGACCCGGATGACGGCGTGTTCCGCGTTGTCGGACTTGGGATCGTCATAGACGAATACGACCTGATCGTCCGCATCGGTCGCGCGCCCTAGTCCGCGAAGCGCCTGCACGGACGCGATACGCCCACCGCTCGAGAACTGGTTCGGTGATTTGCCCTTCTTGACGCGCGCGGCGTTCTTCTCGTCCGCCCGCGCCGCGCTTCTCGCAAGCAATTCCGCTCCCGACATACCGGAGCACCGATCCACCGAGAGCCCGTCCGAACTTCCGCAGCTATTCGAAAATGGCCGGCCGACCGGCCGAGCCAGATCGCCGCGCGCGAACCACTGATATCCTTCATACGGTACTTGCGAGATGCAAAGCCGAGCGACATCCTCCTCGCGCAGGACTTGGCCTAGAGGGCCATCGCACACCGGTTCCCCATCCGAACGGCCCGCCCAGCTCACGCCTCAACGAAAGGCCGCGAGCGCCGCGAACATCTCTTGCGAACAGGCCGCGATGTCCAGCGGTCCGGCCATCCTGAGCGGCTCCGCGTCCGGTCTGGGACAGAAGGCCAGGAAGCGGCCTTCGGCGAGGAACGACACGGTCGCCTTGCGCCTGCCGTCCCAGTGGAAGCCGACCTCGCCGTCCCGACCGATATACGACCTGGGCTCGCGCACCCCGTTCTCTGCCGCCGCGCCGATGAAGCTGTCCACCGCCCGCATCTGCGCGGAGGTCGGCGCGACGGCGTCGTCGCCGTCCCAATCGTCCTTCAAGCTTCGCCATCGCGCGACCACGGCTCTGATGTGGGTCCATCGGTCGCCAAGCCGCAAAGCCTGCACGTCCCGCTCGTCGACACGCCCGTCGTAACCCGGATTCAGCCAAAAGCCGCCGAGCGTCTTGACGGCCGTCCGCCCCGAGGACGCCCCCTCGTCATAGCGAAGAAGCTTGGCGATCCTGAGCGCGTCGCCCGAGCGGTTCGAGACCAGGCTTGAACCGAGACCCGGCCGACCCGCCGGAAAACGGAACGACCCCGCGATGCGGCGATCGTTACGCTCGTTCCGTCTGTCCGCGCGGACGAGATAGCCGGCCTCGGTCACTGACCGCCCGACGCTTCGCCCGCGGCTGCGGAAGCTTCCCAGTCGTTGATCGACTCGATCACGTCCGCCACGTTCAGCCGTCGGCGCGCGATCATCTGCTGCATGATCTGCATCGAAAGGGTCGCGGCGGTCGAGGGGGACAACCGCACACGCACGACCTCGTTGAGTTGCGGACGAGCGCTGACGTCGGCGGACTCGCGCTCGTCGTCGCCAAGCCCTTCCACGCTTCGAAGCATGGCGCCCACGGCCATGAACGCGATGTCGGTGTCGCGGCCGAGATCCATGACCAGCGTTTGGTCCGCGAACGTGCGCAAGAAGTTCGGATCCGTCACCACGGGCATGGACCCGCCCGGGCCCACTGTCTCCGGTTCGCGATCCGCCGGTTCCGAAGCAGGTGTCATGTCGCCTCCATAAATGCGCCGGCTTGCGCTTTAGTCAACACGCGTCCGCGTCATGCGCCATATCCATCCGCATTGCGACCGGGCCGAACCGTTCGGCTCCTTCGACCCGGGCGATCGCCCTCCCCTCACCCGCCCAACGCCTTGACCCGCCGCAGCACCTCCGCGCGGACCTCCTCGATCGACGGCTCGGCACGGCGGCGGTCGTGGCGTGCGCCCGGCCGCCCGCCCGCGCCCGTCACGCCCTGCCGGTGCAGCCTGAACAGGTTCAGCGCCTGGTCGACCGACATGGCCGGCGTGTCGCGCCCGCCGGTCGCGGCCCCGCCCGCCAGCGTGTCCGTCGCGGCGTGGACCAGCAGGCATTCCAGCCGCGCATAGCCCTGCGCCAGCGCCAGCGCCCACCGCTCGGCGAAGCCCGGCCAGTTCGCGCGGCGCTTGTACACCGCCGTCGCCGACACCCCGGCCGCCGCCGCCGCGCGCTGGACGTTGGCGTCGGTCGCCAGCTCCTCCAGGAAGATCGCCTCCTTGCCCGTCGACCAGCGTCCCGGCCCCGCGCGCATCACGCACGGCCGCCCCGACCCGGACGCGCGCACGATCTCGTCCGCGGCCAGCCGTGGCGTCCGCCCGGCCGCCAACCGGCCCTGCGCCCGCCCCTTGGCCCGCGCCCATTCCCGCGCGAAATCCGGATGCCGCTTGCGCGTCGCGTAGCAGCTCGTCCGGTCGATCCCGGCCGTCTTCGCCGCCAGCGCGACGCTCCCGCTCCTGCCAAGCGCGACGAGGAAAGCCGCGCGCCATCCGGCGCGCGGCGATGTGGTTCCACCCATGTCGAAAGCCCCCCAGCCCTGCTGGCGGATTCCGTCAGCGTTGCGAACATAAGCAGAACAGCGTCGCGCTGTCAATCGGCGAACGCCTGGGATCGAGGCGATCGCGACGCGGTCGCCGAGCCGGGCACGGACGAAGGCGCAGCCCGGCCGGCGTCGCCCAAGCGACGACCGCGCAGGGCGGCGGCGGCGCGCCGACTCAGCCCACCCGTCGCGCCGCCCGGCGCGGGCGCGCGGCCGCGCGCTCGACCGGGCTGACCAGCGCCTCGTACAGCCCGAACAGATGCTCCACCCGGTCGCGGTCGGTGGCGAACGCGGCTGCGCGGTACAGC
>CAXTFF010000109.1:545-6864 GCA_964243325.1 uncultured Sphingomonas sp. | reverse complement strand
GAGTTCCAGATCAACGCGCAAGGGGAGGACGTCGTCGCCGGCATCCGCACGCCCCAGTACCTGACCGCCAAGGCCCGCGCCGACGCCGGCGCCAAGCCCGCCTCGATGGAGGAGGCGATGCCGCAGATATACGGCGAGCTCGCCGCCGTCTTCGACAGGCTCGAGCGCCACTACCGCGACATGCAGGATATCGAGTTCACCGTGGAGCGCGGCCAGCTCTGGATGCTCCAGACCCGCTCGGGCAAGCGCACCGCCAAGGCGGCGCTCAAGATCGCCGTCGACATGGCCGACGAGGGCCTGATCACCCGGAACGAGGCGGTGCTGCGCGTCGACGCGCAGGCGCTCGACCAGCTGCTGCACCCGACCCTCGACCCCCACGCGCCCCGCGACGTGCTGACCAAGGGCCTCCCCGCCAGCCCCGGCGCGGCCAGCGGATCGGTGGTGTTCGACGCCGACACCGCCGAGAAGCGCTCGGCGAACGGCGAGTCGGTCATCCTCGTCCGCACCGAGACCAGCCCGGAGGACATCCACGGGATGCACGCCGCGCGCGGCATCCTGACCGCGCGCGGCGGCATGACGTCACACGCCGCCGTCGTCGCGCGCGGCATGGGCCGCCCTTGCGTGTCGGGCGCGGGCGCGATCTCCATCGACCTCAAGGCCCGCGTCATGCGGGTGGGCGCCCAAGGTTCCTGGCGCGAGGTGCGGGAAGGCGACCTCCTGACCATCGACGGCGCGTCGGGCGAGGTCATGTCCGGCTCCGTCGCCACGATCGAACCCGAATTGTCGGGCGATTTCGGTGCGCTGATGGAATGGGCCGACGCCGTCCGCCGCATGGCGGTCCGCACCAACGCCGAAACCCCCGCCGACTGCCGCACCGCGCGCGCGTTCGGCGCGGAGGGCATCGGCCTGTGCCGCACCGAGCACATGTTCTTCGACGCCGCCCGCATCACCGCCGTCCGCCGGATGATCCTGGCCGGGGACGAAGCCGGCCGCCGCGCCGCGCTGGCCGTGCTCCTCCCCGAACAGCGCGCCGGCTTCGCGGAGATCTTCGGCATCATGGCGGGGCTGCCCTGCACGATCCGCCTGCTCGACCCGCCGCTCCACGAGTTCCTTCCCACCGAGGAGGCCGATTTCGCCGACGTCGCTCGCGCGGCCGGGGTGGACGTGGCCGTCCTCAAGCGCCGCGCCGCCGATCTCCACGAGGTCAACCCCATGCTCGGCCACCGCGGCTGCCGCCTGGGCGTCACCTATCCCGAAATCTACGAGATGCAGGCCCGCGCCATCTTCGAGGCCGCGCTCGACGTGGCCGAGGCGAGCGGCGACGCGCCGATCCCCGAGATCATGATCCCGCTGGTCGCCACCGCGCGCGAGCTCGACCTGATGAAGGCCGTCGTCGACCGCGTCGCGGAGCAGGTCTTCACCGAGCGCGGCCGCCGCGTCGACTATCTGGTGGGCACCATGATCGAGCTTCCCCGCGCCGCGCTCCGCGCCGGCGACATCGCCCACGGCGCCGAGTTCTTCTCGTTCGGCACCAACGACCTGACCCAGACGACGCTGGGCGTCAGCCGCGACGACGCCGCGCGCTTTCTGGGCGAATACGTGGAACAGGGCATCTACGCCCGCGATCCCTTCGTCAGCCTCGACGTGGAAGGGGTCGGCGAGCTGGTGGGCATCGCGGCCGAGCGGGGCAGGGCGACCCGCCCCGACCTGAAGCTCGGCATCTGCGGCGAACACGGCGGCGACCCGGCCAGCATCGATTTCTGCGAGGGCGTGGGGCTCGACTACGTATCGGCCTCCCCCTACCGCGTCCCGATCGCGCGCTTGGCCGCGGCTCAGGCGGCCCTACGCCGTTGAAACCCTCTCCCGCTTTCACGGGAGGGGGAGGGCCATTCATCCCCGCGGGTGCGCGCGCGGGTCCGACCCCGGGCCGAACTCGAACCAGTTCCGCTTCGGCCGCTCGCCGACGACCCGGCGCGATACCGGCGTCGCGGACACCGGGGCGGATACGGGCGCGCCCATCGTCGAAGCCTGCCCCAGCCGCGCGTTCTCCCGCTCCAGTTCCGCGATCCGCGCCTGCGCGCGCGCCAGCGACACCCGGTCGCGCTCCAGCTCGGCGATGCGCGGGTCGGCCGCGACCGGCTGCGCGCGCTCGCGCTCCAGCTCGCCCACGCGCGCCTGCGACAGCGACACCGCTTCGCGCCCGCGCGCCAGCTCCGCCGCATGCGCCTCGCGCTCGCGCTCCAGCTCCGCGACCCGCGTCTCGGTCCCGGCGAGCCGGGTACGCTCGGCCTCCATCTCGCGGATGCGCGCCTCCGAACCCGCGAAACGCGACTCCGAGTCCCGTCGGTACGCGGCGTGCGCGTCGCGCTCGGTCGCGTACCGGTCCTGCCATTTCCGCCCGCGCGGCGCGAAGGCCAGCCCCAGCAGCAGCCCGCCGAGCAGCGCGAGCGCCAGCGCGATCCATTCCCCAGGCGTCGTGAGCATGATCCGTTTCTCCCTGTTACGGGACCACAACGAACGGTGCCCGCCAGGGTTGCCGCTACATCGCCCCGCTCGTCATGGTGTCGGAGATCGAGCAAGCCGCCGGCCCTAGGATGACCACGAACAGCACCGGCAGGATGAACAGGATCAGCGGCACCGTCATGATCGCGGGCAGCCGCGCCGCCTTTTCCTCGGCGCGCATCATCCGCTCGTTGCGGAACTCCGCCGACAGCACGCGCAGCGCCGAGGCGAGGGGGGTGCCGTATTTCTCCGTCTGGATCATGGTGGTGACGACGCCCTTGACCGCCTCCAGGTCGACGCGCATCGCCAGGTTCTCGAACGCGGTGCGCCGGTCGGTCAGGAACCCCAGTTCGATCGCGGTCAGCGTGAACTCGTCGCCCAGCTCCGGATAGCCGCGCCCCAGTTCCTTGGCGACGCGGTGGAACGCCGCGTCCACCGTCAGGCCGGCCTCCGCGCAGATGACCAGCAGGTCCAGCGCGTCGGGCAGGCCCTTGCGGATCGCGTCCGACCGCTTGGCGATCTTGTTCTTCAGGAAGATGTCGGGCATCTTGTAGGACAGGATCAGCGACCCGGCGACCAGCCCGTACCGCTTCAACGTCGTCCATTCGGCGAAGTAATCGGTTCCGTACACCCAAAACGCCATGCCGCCGCCGATCAGGATCGGCAGCACCATCCGGCCGAAGATGACCGCGACCGCCCACTCCTTGGACCGGATGCCCGCCTGCATCAGCTTGATCTGCGCCTGCTTGACCTGGCTGTCCTGCAGCACCTTCATCGACTGCAACAGGCCGCGGATCCGGTCGGTGGTGTCGTTGCGCTGCACCAGCTTGGCGCGCCGCTTGGTCGAGGCGGTGATGCCCGCCTTCAGCTGCTCGCGCCGCTCGTTCAGCGCCTTGACCCGCTTGGCCATCGGGTCGCGCACCGTCAGCGCGGCGTAGAGCGCCAGCATGACCGCGAATGTGGCGACCGCGGTCAGCAGCGTCGCCGCCCACATCACGTCGACGCCCAGCAACATGGTGGGCCGGCCCGTTCCCATCGTCATCTGTCCTCTAAATCTCGAACCGGATCATCTTGGCCATGATCCCGGCCCCGATCCCCATCCACACCAGCCCGCCCAGACCGGTCGCGATCAGCCGCTCGTCGATGAAGAACTGCATCATGTAGGTCGGGTTGATGTTGTAGATCATCACGAACACGATGAAGGGCAGCGCGCCGATGATGTAGGCCGACGCCTTGGACTCCGACGACATCGCCTTGATCTTCAGCTTCATCTGCGCGCGCTTGCGCAACACCTCGGCCAGGTTCGCCAGCGTCTCGGCCAGGTTGCCGCCCGTCTCGCGCTGGATGGCGATGGTGATGACGAAGAACTGGAACTCGGGCGTGCCGAGCTTGTCGGCGGTCTCCTGCAGCGCCGCATCCATCGACCGCCCGATCTTCATCTTGTCGGCGATGGAGCGGAACTCCTCGCCCACGGGCCCCGCCACTTCCTGCCCGACCACGCCGATCGTCTCGGAGATCGGCAGGCCCGAACGAAGCCCGCGCACCAGCAGCTCGATCGCGTCGGGGAACTTGGCGGTGAACTTGCCCACGCGCCGCCCGATCGTCATGCCCACCGTCAGGTGCGGAACGCCCACGCCCAGGAACGCCCCGACCAGCAGCGCCAGCAGGATCGGCAGCCCCTGCGACCAGGCGAGCCCCGCCGCGACCACGGCCAGCCCTGCGCTCGCCATGCCGTACTGGCCGACCGTCCAGCTCTTGCCCGTCATCGCCAGCCGCTTGGCCAGGACGGCGGGATTGGGCAGGAAGCGCCCGACCGCCAGGTCCATCTTGGTGTCGCGCGCCGCCGAAATCCTGCGCAGTTGCGAATCGAGCGCGCTCACCTTCGCGTCGCCGTGGCGCTCGCGGACGCCCGCGATCCGGCGCGCCTGCGCCCGCTGGGTGGACGGCGCGGAGAACGCCATCGCCAGCAGCGCCAACGGCACGAACGCGCCGATCGCGATCAGCATGGTCGGGATCAGATCCATGGTGCGCGTCTCCGTTGCCCGACCGTCGGGGTCACGCCGGGTGAAGGGCGTCGCCCGGTCATTTCTTGCCCGGCTTCTTGGACATCATGCCCTTGATGCTGCCGAGCAGCGATCCGCCCCCGGCCTTGGCATCCTTGCCCTTCGCCTTGCCGCTCTTGGCCGCCTCCGCGCCGTCCTCGGCCGCGCCCGCGACCCGCGCCAGCAGCTCCAACAGCGGCGCGACCGTCTTGGAACTCTTGCCGGCTTCCGCGAACGGCTTGCCCAGCTTTGCCGCCTGCGACGCCAGCTTCTGGTCGAACACGACCGCGACGTCGATCTTGCGCTCGATCGACCCCTCGAAATCCTTGCGGCTGATCTCCGCCTGCGCGGGCGCGTGCAGCTTGTTGGCGACCACCAGCACCTGCGTGCCCGGCGCGTTCGACTTCATCCAGGACAGGATGCGGATCGTGTCGCGCGCCGCCGCCAGCGTCAGCTCGGTCACGATCACCGCCACCTGGATGTCGCTGATCAGATGCGGATGCTGGACCAGCATCGCGCGCGGCAGGTCGGTGACCGTGGCCTCGAACGCCGACCGCATCTCCTCTTGCAGCTGATAGAACGCCGCCCCGTCCGTCAGCACGGGCGAGTTGATCGGCGCCTCGGCCGACAGCACCGACAGCTTCTCCGACGCCTTGACCATCGCGCGTTCGATGAACAGCCCGTCGATCCGGCTCGGATTCTCGATCGCGTCCGTCAGCCCGCGCCCCGGCTCCAGGTCCAGCGCCAGCGCCCCCGTCCCGAAATGCACGTCCAGGTCCAGCAACGCTGTCGAGCGTCCCTCCTTTTCCGAGATCAGCCAGGCGAGCGAGGTCGCCAGCGTCGACGCCCCGACTCCGCCGCGCGCGCCGATCACCGCCGTCGAGCAATGCGGCCGCTCGACGCTCGCCTCGACCTGCCGGGGCGCGTTCAGCATCGCCTGCGCGTGGCCGAACGCGTCGCGCATCATGTCGGGCGACAACGGCTTCAGCAGGTAGTCCTGGATGCCGCTCGCCACGAGATCGCGGTACAGCCTGACATCGTTGACCTGCCCCGACGCGATCACCACCGTGCCCGGCTCGCAGACCTCGGCCAGCGAGTTGATGTCGCCCAGCGGATCGCCGGACTCCGACAGATCCACGAACAGCACATGCGGGCTCGCCGACACCGACAGCGTCTGCACGGCGTTCCGGAGGCCGCCCTTGTTGACCTTCTCCGGGTTCCAGCCGAGCTCCAGCGCGATCGGCCGGACCGACTCGGCGGTGGTGTCGTCGCACACGAACGCCATGAACGGCTCGCGCGTGCCCGCGCCCGCGGGCTTCCAGGGTGCGTTCATTATTTGGCTCCCGCCTTTTCGGTCTTGATCCCCGCCGCGCCCGTCGCCGGGGCCTTGCGGTACGAATCGATCGCTTTGGTCGACAGCAGCGGATCGACCGCGGCCCGGCCGGTGCGTCCGCGCACCAGGTCCGCCGGGTTCGCGATCATCGCCGCCAGGTTGGCGTTCACCGCGCAGCCGTGGTTGGACGAGGTGTTGCTCCCGATCTCCAGCGACGCGTCGCGGCTCCAGTCCGGGCAGTTCGGCACGTCCGCGCGCATCCGGCTCACCACCACGCGGATCGTGCCCGGGACGAGCGGCGCGCCGATCACCGGCGCCTCGGTCGACAGCAGCAGGCCGTAGCGGGCGATCTCCTCGGCGACGGTGTCGCGCGCCAGCCCGGAGCCCTCGCCGCCGTCGACCGATACGCGGTCGCCATAGCCGAGCTCCATCGTGTCCATCC
>CAXTFF010000109.1:0-535 GCA_964243325.1 uncultured Sphingomonas sp. | reverse complement strand
CGGCTCCAGTCCGGGCAGCCCGGCACCGACGCCCGCCGGCGGCTGACGACCACCCGGAGCGTTCCGGGCGTCACCGGCGCGGCGGAGACGGGCGACGCGTCGGCGACGAGCAGCCCGTACCCCGCGACGATCCCGCCGACCTCGGCGCGCGCGCCGTAGCCCGCGCCCTCGTCGTCCACGGACACCTGGTCGCCGTAGCTCAGCCGCATCGCGTCGAACCATCCGGCGAGCCGGGCCTGCTCGCCGTCCGCCAGCGTATCGCCCGCCGTCTGCAGGTCGAGCGCATAGTCCGCGCGCTCGACCACCGGCTGGTGAACCGATTCGAGACCGCGGTTCTCGGTCCCCCGGCACCCGCCGAGCGCGAGCCCGGCGGCGACGGAGACCAGTAGGAGAGGGCGTGTGAGCATGGGTGTGGTCCTCGTTCGACGAGCGGTCAGTTGGAAAAGCCGGGCGCGACGTCGCGCTTGTCGGCGCGCGACCGGATCGCCGCGCGCGGGCGGTCGGCGGCCGGCAGCGGCATGGCGGGGGCCGCCGC
>CAXTFF010000108.1:0-6947 GCA_964243325.1 uncultured Sphingomonas sp. | reverse complement strand
CGCCACGACCAAGATGATCCTGCTGACCGCCAACGGCGGTCACATCGTCGGCCAGTTCGGCGAGATGGTGGCGGGCGGCAACCTGGTGGTCGGGCTGGTGGTGTTCCTGATCATCACCGTCGTGCAGTTCATCGTCGTGTCCAAGGGAGCCGAGCGCGTGGCGGAGGTCGCCGCCCGCTTCAGCCTGGACGCTATGCCGGGCAAGCAGCTGTCGATCGATTCGGACCTGCGGTCGGGCCTGCTCGGCAAGGACGAGGCGCGGCAGAAACGGCGTATGGTCGAGCAGGAGAGCCGCCTCTACGGCAGCCTCGACGGTGCCATGAAGTTCGTGAAGGGCGACGCCATCGCCTCGATCGTCATCGTTATCATCAACCTGCTGGGCGGGTTCGCGGTCGGCGTGTTCTGGCACGGCATGACGATGGGGGAGGCGGTGGCCACCTTCTCCGTGCTCACCATCGGCGACGGGCTGGTGGCGCAGATCCCCGCCTTCTTCTGCGCGCTGGCGGCTGGGCTGCTGGTCACGCGCACCACCGACGACGAGACCGAACGCGAGCTCGCCCCCGCCATCGCGCGCCAGCTGTCGGGCAAGCCGCACGTCCTCCTGATCGCGGGCGGGCTGGCGGGGCTGCTGGCGCTGGTGCCGGGTTTCCCCGCGCTCGTGTTCCTGGCCATCGCCGCCACCCTGGTCGGGTCGGGCGCGTGGACGCATCCGCGCTGGGGCGCGCTGATCCGCGACCGGATGGGCCGCGGCGAGCCGGTGGTCGACGACGGCGACGACGTATCGGTCACGCTCGGCGCGCTCACCCCGACCGATCCCCTCCAGCTGTGCGTCGCGGAGGGTCGCGCGCCGCCCGAACTCGCCGCGCTCAGCGCGGGCGTGCGTGCCAGGCTGGCGGCGCTGCAGGACGCCAGCGGCATCACGCTGCCGACCTTGCGCGTGCTCGTCGACCGGACGGGCAAGCTCCCCGCGAACGGCTGGGCGCTCGTCGCCTACGACGCGCCGCTCGGTGCGGGCGTCCTGGCGGACGACGAGCGCCTGACGCTGCTGACCGCCGAGCTGCTCCGCCGCAACCTGTCGATGTTCCTGGGCCTCCAGGAAGTGACCGACCTCCTCAACTGGCTGGGCGAGGCTTATCCGGAGGTGGTCAAGGAAGCCGTCCGCGCCGTCCCGACCTCGACGATCGCCGACGTGCTGCGCCTGCTCGCCGAGGAGCTGGTGCCCTTGCGCAACCTGCGCGACGCCGTCGAGGCGATCGCCGCCGCCGGCCAGACCGAGCGCGACCCGCGCGCCATCGCCGAGCGGGTGCGCGTCGCGCTCCGCCGCAACATCGTCGCCCCGCTGACGGTGGACGGCCGCCTGCGCGTGCTGATGATCGGCAGCGTCGTGGAGGAGGCGATCCGCGACACCATGACCACCATCGACGGCCAGCCGCGGCTCGCCATCGCGCCCTATCAGATGCGTAGCCTGATCGACCTGCTCCGTCGCGAGGTGGAGGTGTCGGGGGCGGGGGCGATCCTGACCGCGCAGGACCTGCGCCGAGCGCTCCGGCTCGTCACGGCCGCCGACCTGTTCGACACGCCCGTGCTGTCCTTCAACGAACTCAATCCCGCGATCCCGCTCGATGTGGTCGCCGAACTCAACCACGCGTCGGAGCTGCTCGGCTTCGACGCCCCGCTCGAGGCCGCCGAATGACTATCGTTCGCTCCGCGTTCGCCGCCACCCTCTGTAGTTGGGCCCTGATCGCGGGAACGCCCGCCGTCGCGGCCGGGCCGCCGTTCGCGGCCAAGGCGGTGTCGATCAACGCGCGGGGCCAAGACGTGCGCGTGTTCCTGGCCGACCTGTTCGGCCAGGGCGGCGTCAAGGTGAAGGTGTCCAGCGCCGTCACCGGCAAGATCAACGGCGTGTTCGTCGACCAGCCGGGACGCGTCTGGGAGCAGGTCGCGCGCGCCTATGGCCTGGTCGGCTATTACGACGGCGGCGTGATGCGCGTGTACGCCCAGTCGGAGATCGCCACGCGCTCGGTCGCCACCGCGCAATCCGCGCGCGTCGTGGGGGAGATCAAGCGGCTCGGCCTGACCGACGGCGTCAACGAGGCGCGCGCGTCGGCCGACCTGGTGATCGCCACGGGCGTCCCCGCCTTTATCCAACGCGTCGAGGAACTCGCGGGCAGCGCGCGGATGTCCCCGCCCGTCGCGGTCGCCGCGGTGCCCGCGATTTCGACCACCCCGGCGGCGTTCGGCGCGGTCGCGTCGCCGTTGCTGCGCTCGATGCCCGCGCGCGGGATGGTGAAGTCGACCGTGCAGGTACCGGCCGGGCAGATGGGCCCGTTCGAGGTCAGGATGTTCTTTCTGAAATACCGCGACGCGGCCGACAAGGAGCTGACCAGTTCGGACCGCATCACGCTGGTGCCGGGCGTCGCCAGCCTGTTGCGCGAACAGATGGGCGATGGGCGCTCGGTGTCGTCGGCCTCGTCCAACCAGTACCGCATCTCCGACTTCGACCGCTCGCAGGAGCGCGGCTTTGGGACGGGCGATCCGCTGGGTCCGGTCGACGGGCGCGCGATCGAGTCGCCGCCGGGCGCCGACGCCGCGCTGATCGATCCCAACGGCGCGCGTATCAGCGCCGATCCGACGAACAACGCCGTGATCGTCCGCGACCGGCCCGAGCGGATGGGCGTGTACGAACAGCTGATCGCCAATCTCGACACCGAACCGCTGATGATCGAGATCGAGGCGACGATCATCGAGGTCAGCACCAGCGCGCTGCGCGAACTCGGCGTAGATTGGAATTTGGGCATCGGCGCGCTGCGGCTCGTGTTCGGGGGCGAGGTCGCGGGCGGCACCGGCCCCGCCAACATCGGCGCGAGCTACCTGTCGGGCAACGGCGACAATTTCGCGGTCCGCATTCGCGCCCTCCAGCAGAACGGGGCGCTGCGCGTCGTCGCGCGGCCGGTGCTGAGCACCCCCACCAACCAGGTGGCGGTGTTCGACGACACCACCCAGCAATTCGCGCGCATAACCGGCGAGCGCGAGGTGGCGCTGAAAACCATCACCTACGGCCTGTCGATGCGCGTCCAGCCCTCGGCCATCGAGGACGGCGGGCAGATGCGGATCCGCATGGCGGTCGAGATCGCCGACACCCGGCTGAACGGCATGGTCGTGGACGGCATCCCGTTGTTCTCGGGCCCGCGTATTTCCACCCAGTCGATCGTGCGGCACGGCGAGGCGGTGCTGATCGCGGGAATGACCACCTCGACGCAGTATGATTACAAGAGCAAGACGCCGTTCCTGGGCGACATCCCGATCGCGGGCCAGGCGTTCCGCAAGCGCAACAAGGGCGAGCAACGGATGGAGCGGCTATTCCTGATCACCCCGCGCATCACCTCGCTGAACACGCCGGGTCGCCCCGCCGCCCCCGCGATCGTGCCGCTGTCGCTCGACGAGCTGCGCACCGGCAAGCGCAAGACGAGCGCGCGCAAGTGAGCGACGTCGCCCTCCAGCCCGACATGGTCGCGGAAGCGCCCGCCGTCCCCGCCCGGTTGCGCGTGTTGAGTGGACGGCTGGCGGGCGCGGAGCATCGGCTGCCGGCCGGACGCAGCGTGACGCTGGGCCACAGTTTCGAGAACGACGTGGTCCTTCGCGGCGCGGGCACGGCCGGGCTGTCGGCGGAGCTGCATTTGGGCGGCGACGCGACGATGCTGCGCGTGCTGACGGGCTCGCTCGTCGCGCTCGGCCGCGAGCTGAAGGCGGGCGAGGAGTTGTTGCTGCCCGCCTACCTTCCCGTGCGGCTCGGCGAGTTCGCCTTCGCCGTCGGCTGCGACGATGCGGCACGCTGGTCGGAGGCGGCCGGACTGGCGGATTCCGTCGCGCGTCCGGTCGCCGCCGACCGCGTCCGCCCGCGTTCCGCGATGCGCGAGCGCGTCGGCGCGCGCGCGGATCGCTGGCGACAGCTTGGGCGGCGGCGCATCAAGGCGTTCGCGGTCGGCGGCGGCGCGCTGCTGGCCACGCTCGTCGCCTTTCCGGCGGTCGATCACTGGCGCGACACGCAGGCGCGCGACCCGGCGGCGGTCAAACGCAGGCTCGCCGCCGCCGGCTTCGGCGCGCTGATCGTGACGCGCGATCCCGGCGGGGCAGGGGTGCTGATCACCGGCGGCGTCACCGACGACGGTGAGGCCGAACGGCTCCAGGCATTCGCCGCCGCCGAGCTTCCGGGCTCGCTCGTCGAGGTGGAGAGCGCCGCCGCCATGGCGGCCGCCGCCAGCGACATGCTGCGCGTCGCAGGCGTCGAGGCGACCGCGATTCCGGTCCGCCCCGGCGTGATCGCGGTGACGGGCGACTACCTGCCCGGCGACAAGCAGGTCGAGCTGACCGCGCTGCTGCGCCGCGACATTCCCGCGCTGAGCGCGGTCGAATACCGCACCGCGCCCGGCCGGGGCTCCGACGAGCTGCGGCATTTCTTCAACTCGCCCCGCTTCGGCGCGGCCAGCTTCGTCGACGGCGATCCGGGTTTCATCGTCACGGGCGACGGTTCGCGCTGGTTCGCGGGCGCGGTGCTCCCGACCGGCCACCGCGTGCTGTCGGTCGGCCGCGGCCAGGTGACGCTCGAGCGCGCCGGCCGCACCGAGATCTTGTCCATGTAGCGTACCCCGACCTCTCGACCCCAAGAAGGAGTGAACACCATGTCCGATCCGATCAGTTCGACGAACGCCAACCTCTCCATGGCCGCCGCGACCAACACCCCCCGCCCGCGCGGGTCCAACTGGTTCGAGGCGTTCGCCAACGCCTGGGGCTCCGCGCTCGACGGCCAGGCGACCAAGATCGAGGCGCAGGCGGGCAAGATCACCGTCGACGGCGCCGACCGTCCGTCCGAAATCACCAAGCTGACCGCCGAATCGATGCGGATGAGCTTCATGGCCAACAGCTCGCACACCTCGCTCGACAGCGTCTCCAAGGCGCTCGAGACGATGGCGCGGAAGGGTTGAGCATGATGATCGAGACAGCCGCCGCGGCGGCATCGGGCGGCGTAGGAGGTGCGGGCGCGGTCCGCGTCACCGAGCTGGGGCCGCCCGGCGGCTTCCAGGTCGACGGGCCGACCGCCGCCAAGTTCCAGGCGGCGGTCGAGCGCGCCGACGTGGGCGCGGTCGGCGGCGCGGGCGACCTGCCGCCCGCCGTCCAGGGCCTGTTCCGATCGCTCGACGCGATCAACGTCCAGGCCAAGGACGTCGCCGACTACGCCCGCACCGCCGAGGCGAGTGGTGGGCAACTGACGCCGGGCGAGATGGTCCAGCTGACGATGCGGTGCCAGCAGTTCATGTTCGAATGCCAGCTGACGTCCAACATCGCCAACCGCAGCTCGGACGGCGTCCAGCAGCTCTTCAAGCAGCAGGGCTAACCGTATGAACAACTTCCGCACGTGGCGCGCGGGCGCGGCGGCGCTCGCGCTCCTGCTCGCCGCGTGCGGGGGGCAGGACATCCATAGCGGCCTGTCCGAACAGGAGGCCAACGAGGTCGTCGCCGCGCTCGGCGTCGCCGGCATCTCGGCCACCAAGGCGGCGGGCGAGAAGGAGACCTGGAGCGTGGGCGTCGGCGACGGCGACTTCGCCCGCGCGGTCGAGGTGCTGCGCGCCAACGGCCTGCCGCGCGAGGAGTTCGAATCGCTCGGCGCGGTGTTCAAGAAGGAGGGCTTCACCTCCTCCCCGCTCGCCGAGCGCGCGAGGCTGATGTACGGCCTGAGCCAGGAGCTGAGCCGCACGATCTCGGGCATCGACGGCGTGGTGCAGGCGCGCGTCCACCTGACCATGCCCGAGGCCGATCCGCTGAGCCACCAAGCCCCGCCATCGTCGGCGTCGGTGTTCGTCAAGTACCGGCCGGGCTTTGATCTCCGCAACCAGACCGGTGCGATCAAGTCGCTCGTCACCAACGGGATCGAGGGGCTGACCTACGAGCGCGTCAGCGTGGTCATGGTCGCCGCGCGCCCCGCGCCCGCGCCCGCCGGAGCGGGCCTGGGCGGCGTCGCCGCGACGATTGCGACGGTTCTGGCGGTGATCGCGGCGCTCATCGGCGCGGCGCTGCTGGCGATGGCGGGGCCGGGCTGGCTGAAGCGCCGTCGCGCCGCCACGACACCGGGAACCGCCGTGACCCCGTCGGAGGGTCGGTGAGCGAACGCCGCGTCCTCCATCGCCGGCTGCGGCGCGAGGCGCTGGCGGCCGGGGCGGCCCGGGCGGGCCGCGCGGGAACGGGCAGAGGCGCGCGGCTGGCGCTCCGGCTCCGCGGCGAGGCGGTGCCGAGCTTCGACGCGCTCGCGCGCGTGCCCATGTGGCGGCTCCATCCCGCGCCCGACCTGCCGCGCGTCGCGCTTGCGGCCGGGCTGCTCCATTACCGCCACCAGATCGACGGCGAGCTGAGCGGCGCGCGGCTGAAGCCGCTGATGGAGGCGTGCGGCGAGGACCTGTTCGACCGCGCCTGCGCCGCCGTCCCGCCTCCCGCCGACCAGTGCGCGCCGGAGGGCGCCGCGATCCCGCTGCCCGAGGAGTTGATGCTCGTCGGTCTGACCTTGCTGGAGCGCACGGGCGACGCGGCAGCGCGCGCGCTGACCGCCCGCGCGCTGACGCTGGTGGAGGCGGCGTGAGCTTCCAACTGCTCATCGGCGACGGCGCGGCGATCCTGGGCGGCGGCGGCGCGCGCATTCCCGCCGGTCAACGCGAGGCGTTCACGGACGCGCACGCGCTCCTCGCCCGCGCCGCCGCCGAGGCTGCATCGGTCGCCGAGCGGGTGGAAGCGGCGACCGCGCGGGGCCGCGAGGAAGGCGCGCGCGACGCCTCCGCGCGCGTCGAGGCCGAGGTCGCCGCGCGCGTCGCCGACCTCGCCGCGACGCTTGGCGACGAGGCGAGCGCCCGCCGCGCGGAGATCGCGGCGGCGGCGCTGGCGGCCGCGGAAGCGATCATCGG
>CAXTFF010000107.1:0-6978 GCA_964243325.1 uncultured Sphingomonas sp. | reverse complement strand
CACGACCTCGCCGTGATAGTTGGTCGGGATGCCGCCCATGTTGTAATGCACCGTCGGCGTGACGGGCAGCGGCTGACGCGTCAGGTCTACCCCTGCGAAGATCTTTCCCGTCTCGGTGATGCCCGGCAGGCGCTCATGGAGCACCTTGGGGTCGATATGGTCGAGGTGAAGGTTGATATGGTCCTTCTCCTTGCCCACGCCTCGGCCCTCGCGCATCTCCATCGCCATCGATCGCGACACGACGTCGCGCGACGCCAGGTCCTTGGCCGACGGGGCGTAGCGTTCCATGAACCGCTCGCCCTCCGAGTTGGTCAGGTACCCGCCCTCGCCGCGCGCGCCCTCGGTGATCAGCACGCCCGCGCCGTAGATGCCGGTCGGGTGGAACTGGACGAACTCCATGTCCTGGAGCGGCAGCCCCGCGCGCAGCACCATCGCGTTGCCGTCGCCGGTGCAGGTGTGCGCCGACGTAGCGGAGAAGTAGCAGCGGCCGTATCCGCCCGTCGCCAGCACGGTCGCGTGGCTGCGGAAACGGTGGATCGAGCCGTCCTCCATGCACAGCGCCAGGACGCCGCGGCACTGACCGTTCTCCATGATCAGGTCGAGCGCGAAATACTCGATGAAGAAGTCGGTGTCGTACTTCAGGCTCTGCTGGTAGAGCGAATGGAGCATCGCGTGGCCGGTGCGGTCGGCGGCGGCGCAGGTGCGCTGCGCGGGCGGGCCCTCGCCCATATTCTGCATCATGCCGCCGAACGGGCGCTGGTAGATGCGGCCCTCGTCCGTGCGGCTGAAGGGCACGCCCGCATGCTCGAGCTCGTACACCGCCTGCGGGGCCTCGCGGACCATGTACTCGATCGCGTCCTGGTCGCCAAGCCAGTCGGAGCCCTTGACGGTGTCGTACATGTGCCAGGTCCAGTGGTCCGGGCCCATGTTGCCGAGCGACGCGGCGATGCCGCCCTGCGCCGCGACGGTGTGGCTGCGCGTCGGGAACACCTTGGTGATGCAGGCGGTCTTGAGCCCGCCCTCCGCGATCCCCATCGCCGCGCGCAGGCCCGAGCCCCCGGCCCCGACGACGACCGCGTCGTATGTGTGGTCGATTATCTTGTAGGCCGCCGGCATTAGCTTGCTGCTCCGAAAGCGATCTTCAGGATCGAGAAAACGGCGATCGCGTATACCGACAAGGCATATAGGTTGAGCAGCACGATAAACACGACCCGGCTTTCATTATGCTGGTAGTCCTCGATCACCACCTGCAGCCCGAGCCGGAAATGGTACACGACCGAGGTGACGAGCAGCAGCAGCGGCACCGCCACCCAAGCCGACGACATCCAGGCGCGCGCGCTTTCGTAATCGAACCCGGGCAGCCTGGTCAGCGAAAAGACGAACCACGCCATCAGCAGGAAGTTGGAGCCCGCGGTCAGCCGCTGGCGCCACCAATGATGCGTCCCCTCCTTGGCCGCGCCCAGGCCGCGGACCCGGCCGATGCTGGTGCCCGTGCCCATCAGCGCAGCCCCATCACTAGCCAGAACAGCGCGGTCAGGATCACCGCGACGGCCATGCAGGCGAGCGCGCCCAGCTTGTTGCGCTTGAGCTCGTATCCCGCGCCCGTATCGAGCACGAGGTGGCGCACGCCCGTCGCCATGTGTTCGAAGAAGGCCAGCGTCAGCCCGACCCCGACCACCCAGCCGATGATGTTGAGGTTTCCCTCGTCGCCGGTGAACACGTCGCGGAAGGTGGCGTAGGCCTCCCCGCCCGCCGCCGTAGCCGCCAGCCACCAGGTCAGGAGTGGCACACCGACCATCGCCATGCCCACCCCGGTCGCGCGGTGGAGGATGGAGACGAGCATATGCGGCCCCCATCTCCAGATGCCGAGATGCGGCGATAGCGGTCGTGCTTGCGGGCGACTGGCCAAGGCTGAAGGTCCTGACGGATAGGGAATAATGCGGAACCTATTAGGCCGGGCGTCCCGCGATGCAAGCATGGGTGCGCGCGCCGCGAGATGCGCGTCGGCGCATCCCTAACCGCCCTTTAACCTATGTCGCCGTAGCTGTCGGGCCAGCCCTATCACCGGAGCCCGCCCGACCATGATCCCCGACCTCCTCGCCGCCAACCTGCCCGCTCCCGGCCTGATCGCAGCCGGCATCGACCTGGACGCGCGCTTGCGCGTGTTCGACTTCGACGGATCGCTCGCGCTCGCCAGCCGCGAAGCGTGGGCGGCGCTGGAGCCCGAGATCGAGGCGGTGTCGGCCGCCTATTGGGAACAGTGGAGCCGCTTCTTCGCCGATCGTCGTGCCGACGCGCCCGACTCGACGGCCAAGATGGTTGCGATCGGCTGTGCGTTCCTGCGCAACCGCTTTCTAGACACGCGCGGGCGCGCTTGGGTGGAATCGATCGAGCGGTCCGTCGCGTCGACCTTCGTGGCGGGCATCTCGCCCATGGCGCTTCTGTCCATGATCAGCGCCAGCGACCGCGCAGCGCTGGGCGTGCTGATGGTTCGCGTGGAAACGGGCGATCCGCGTCTGCCCGTCATGATCGACACGCTGATGCGGCTGTCGGCGCTGGAAGGCGAGATCACGGTGGCCATCCACAACGGCTACCAGGCGCACGTCGCGCAAGGATCGCGCGACCGGCTGGCGGCCGAGTTCCGCGACGGCATCGCCGCGCTCGCCAACGCCAGCAACGAGGAAGGCCATACGCTGCGCACCCAAGGGCTGCGCGCGTCGGGCGCGGCGCGCGGGATGCTGGGCAAGACAAGCGAGGTCGCCGCCGCCGCGGAACAGTCGGCGGTCGCCATGCGCGAGGCCGCGCAAACGGCGGCCGGCCTGATCCGGGCGATCGAAGACGCGCGCGTCGAGGTCGACTCGGCGGCCGAGATCGCCACGCGCGCGAGCAGGCAGGCGGGCCAGGCGGTCGGCATGTCGGAAACCTTGTCCGACCACGCCAAATCGATCGAGAGCATCCTGGGGCTGATCCGCGACATCGCCGGGCAGACCAACCTCCTCGCCTTGAACGCCACCATCGAGGCGGCGCGCGCGGGCGACGCGGGACGCGGCTTCGCTGTCGTCGCGCAGGAGGTCAAGAGCCTCGCCAACCAGACCGCGCGCGCCACCGACGACATCGCCGCCAAGATCGCCGCCATCCAGTCCGCCACCCGCTCGACGGTCGAGACCAACGCCTCGATCAAGGCGACCGTCGCCGAGGTCCAGGAATCGGCCGAACGCATCCGCTACGCGATGGAGGCGCAGGCGCAGACCGTCACCGCCATCACCGCCGCCGTCGACGAGACCGCGCTGGCGGCCGACTGCATGTCCGACACCATCGCCGCGATCAGGGAGGATACGGAGACGGTGGCGACCGAGATCGACGGCGTAGGGCGCGGCTTCGACCTGCTCGACGGACGGCTGACCACGCTGAAACAAAGTGCGGGCGAGTTCGCGGCCAAGGTCGCGGCGTGAGCGCCCCCGGGATTTCGACGGGTTGGAGCGGCAACGTCCGCACCGCCGCCGAGCTGATCTGCGATTACGACTGGGACGGCGAGATCGGCCCCGTCTGCGCGGAGCTCGGCGAGCTGTTCACGCCGGACGACCACCGCGATGTCGCGCGGGCCTTTTGGGATCGGTATTTCGAATTTCCGGCGACGGCGGCGATCCGGTCGCATTTTACCCCGGCGGTGCTCGCCGAGCGGCTGGAGGCGAGCGCGCGCTACCTCCGCCTGGCCCTGACCGACCCGTGGGGCGAGGAATGGGTGGCGATAGCGCGGCGGCACGCCGTCGACGCTCACCGGAGCGGGGTCCCGTTGCCGACGCTTCTGGTGTCGCTCGCCTTTTCGCGCGCCCGCGCGCTCGGGATCGTGCAGGAGCGGATCGACGGCGATCCGGCGCGAATCGTCCGGATCGCAGGCGTGCTCAGCCGACTGACGCAGGCGGAGGCCGACGTGATGGCGTCGCACCTGGGCGCGTGCGACGCGGAGGCCGCACGGACGCGGCGCGGCGAGCATGCCGAGCGGTTCCGGGGCGGCATCGCCGACGCGATCGATGGCGCGGCGACGCTGGGCGACCAGGTGCGCGAACAGGCGCGCGGCGCGTCGGCGGCGACGCGAGGGATGCTCGGCAAGGCGGGCGAGGTCTCGATCGCCGCCGAGCAGTCGGCGGTGGCGATGCGCGACGCGGCCGGCACCGCCGCCGGACTGATCCGCGCGATCGAGGACGCGCGCGTCGAGGTCGAAGCTGCGGCCGAGATCGCTACGCGAGCGGGCGACCAGGCGGGCCGGGCGGTCGGCATGTCCGAGACCTTGAGCGAACACGCCCGGTCGATCGAGAGCATCCTGGGGCTGATCCGCCAGATAGCCGGGCAGACCAACCTCCTCGCGCTCAACGCCACCATCGAGGCCGCGCGCGCGGGCGACGCCGGCCGCGGCTTTGCGGTGGTCGCGCAGGAGGTGAAGTCGCTCGCCGGCCAGACCGCGCGCGCAACGGACGAGATCGCCGCCAAGATCGCCGCGATCCAGTCCGCCACCCGCTCGACGGTGGACACCAACGCCTCCATCAAGACCACCGTGTCGGAGGTGCAGGCGTCGGCCGAGCGCATCCGCCGCGCGATGGGCGCGCAGGCGCAGACGGTGACCGCCATCACCGCGGCCGTCGACGAGACGGCGCTGGCGGCCAACGCCATGTCGGGCGCGATCGGCGCGATCCGTGGCGACGCGCACGCGATGGCGGCCGAAATCGACACGCTGGACGCGCGCTTCGGCGAGATGTCCGACCGGCTGGGCACCTTGCGCGGCGAAGCGGAGGCGTTCGCCAGCTCGGTCGGCTAGGCTCGACGGCATGGTCGCGATCCGGCTAGGGCATCGGGCCATGACCGCCATCCTCCTCACCGGCTCCAGCCGCGGCATCGGCGCGGCGATCGCGGCCGCGCTGACGCGCGACGGCGTCCTGCTGATCGGCCATGGCACCCGCACGGGCGTTCCCGCCGACTTCGCCGACCCGGCCGCTCCGGCGCGGCTGTGGGCGCAAGCGCTGGCCCAAGCGGGCGGCGCGATCGATGTGCTCGTCAACAACGCGGGCGTGTTCGAGGCCAACCCGCCGGGACGCCCCCACAGCGACTGGGTCGCGGATTGGGAGCGCACGATGCGGGTCAACCTGACCGCCTCGGCCGAGCTCTGCCGGCTCGCGGTGAACCACTGGCGCGAACGCGGATGCGGCGGGCGCATCGTCAACGTCGCCAGCCGGGCGGCCTACCGGGGCGACTCCCCCGACCATTGGCACTATGCCGCCTCGAAGGCGGGGATGGTCGCGATGACCAAGACGATCGCGCGCGGTTACGCGGCCGACGGCATACTGGCGTTCGCCATTTGCCCGGGCTTCACCATGACGGGCATGGCCGAGGACTATCTGTCCAGCCGGGGCGGCGACAGGCTGCTGGCCGACATTCCGCTGGGCCGCGTGGCCGAGCCGGAGGAGGTGGCGGAGGTCGCACGCTTCCTTGCCTTCGACGCCCCGCCCTCGATGACGGGCGCGGTGCTGGACGTGAACGGGGCGAGCTATGTCAGGTGACGCCGCGACCGCCTGGATCCTGACGCTCCCCTGCACCAAGGCGCAGGCCGAAGCGGCGGCCGAGGTGGAGATCGACCGCGCCGTGATCGTCGCGACGGAGGAGGACGAGGCGGCCGCGCGCTGGCGGATCGACGCGTATTTCGAGGGCGAGCCGGATGCGGGCACGCTCGCCGCGGTCCGCGCGCTCGCCCCGGGCGCGGCGGGCGATCCGGCATCGCTCCCGGACGAGGACTGGGTGACGCTCAGCCAAGCGGGGCTGGAGCCGATCCGCGAGGGCCGGTTCGTGGTGCACACCGCCGCCTGTCCGGCGACCCCGCCCGAAGGCGGGCGCGCGTTCCTGATCGAGGCGAGCCGCGCGTTCGGCACCGGACATCACGAAACCACGGCGGGGTGCCTCGCCATGCTCGACGGCCTGGCGGGCGGGCGTTTCGGGAACATCGTCGATCTCGGCACCGGCACCGGCCTCCTCGCCTTCGCCGCCGCGCATCTTTGGCCGGATGCGTCCGTCATGGCGACCGACATCGATCCCGTCGCGATCGCGGTCACGCGCGCGAACGCCGAGCTGAACGGCGTGCCCGGCATTCGCCTGCTGATCGCGGACGGCGCGCGCGATCCCGCCATCGCCGCCGCCGCATCCTTCGACCTCGTGATCGCCAACATCCTGGCGGGCCCGCTGATCGCCATGGCGCCCGAAATCGCCGGCATCGCCGCGCCGGACGCGACGATCGTGCTCGCCGGTCTGCTGGCGACGCAGGCGGACGCGGTCGTCGACGCCTACCGTGCGGTCGGCTGCGACCTGGCGCGAGCCGACCGCCGCGGCGACTGGACCATCCTTCGGCTCACCAAGGGCGATCGGGGAAGCATCGCGGAGGCGATTTCATCCGGCGACCGCGGCGCATGGGCGGCTGACGCCTGAGCGGCTATGCCGCCTTGCCCCGTGCGTAGGCCTGCGTGCCGCGCGTGATCACCACGTCGTCGGGCAGGGTCGCGGCGGCGGGGATGTCGTCCAGCTCCCTGATCGCCTGGTAGAGCGGGGCGAAGTCGGTCTCGACCGTCAGGCGCAGCAGCGCGTCGAAGCTCGGAATCACGAAATAATTCTGCTGGAAATCGTCGATCCGGTATTCGGTCCGCATCACGCGGGCCAAGTCGAATGCGATGCGGTCGGGGCTGGGATCGTCGAGCGCGAAGCGGCTTTCGGCGTAGGACGACACGATGCCCGATCCGTAGATGCGCATCCCCTCCGGCTCGGCGATCAGACCGAACTCGACCGTGTACCAATAGAGCCGGCCAAGATATCTCAGCGCATCGAGCCCCAGCGCGCGTTGCCCGCCGCGACCGTAGGCGGCCAGATAGTCGCCGAACACCGGGTCGGCGAGCATCGGCACGTGCCCGAACACGTCGTGGAAGACGTCGGGCTCCTGCAGGT
>CAXTFF010000106.1:0-7029 GCA_964243325.1 uncultured Sphingomonas sp. | reverse complement strand
AGACCGACGGCGACGCCGCGACGACGGCGGCCCGCCCGCGTACGGCCGCCGCCGCGCGCTGAACGAACGGGGAGCGGCCGGCCTCACCCGGTCGGTCGGTCCTCGTTGCCCTACCAGGGCCGGCGCCCCTCGATCGCCACCGTGTTGACGATGTCGGCGGCGACCAGGAACTCCAGCGCCAGCAGGATCGACCGGCCGAGACTCGACCGGAACGCGTTGATCGGTTCCTCCCTGCCGCCCCGCCGAACGAAGCCGACCGCGAACGCCGCCAGCGACCCGAACGCGCCCAGGACGATGATCGCGGTGCCGGTCATCTCGACCGCGCGCGTCACCCGTTCAATCCTGTCCCGCGTCCTCGCCATCACACGACCTCCCTGTCGGCGCCCGGCATGGCGGTCTTCGGCGCCTGCGCGGAACCCTGGCCGCCGCTCGCGCGCTAGGCACCGCACGCGGCCGCCGAAGGTTCCTTAGTCATCGTCACGTTCGAACTCCTGCTCGGCCTCCTCGCATTGTGCCTCCTCCTCGCCCACCTCGCGCGCCACTTCGACGTGCCGTTCGCGGTGCCGCTCGTGCTGGCGGGCATGACGCTCGCCTTCGTGCCGGGCCTGCCCGAGATCGAGTTCGAGCCAGAGTTGGCGCTGGCGCTGTTCCTGCCGCCGCTGCTCCAGCTGAGCGCCTACCGGACCGATTTCCCCGCCTTCAAGAGCCACCTGCGCCCGATCCTGCTGCTCGCGGTCGGCGCGGTGGTGTTCACCGCCTTCGTCGTCGCAGTCGTCGCCAAGTGGCTGGTGCCCGAGCTGCCGTGGGGGGCGGCAATCGCGCTCGGCGCGATCCTGGCCCCCCCCGACGCGGTCGCGGCCGCCTCGGTACTGAAGGATTTGAAACCGCCCAAGCAGGTGGTGACGGTGCTGGAGGGCGAAAGCCTGCTCAATGACGCCTCGTCGCTCGTCCTCTACCGTGTGGCGGTGGCAGCGACGGTCGCGGGCACGCTCGACTGGAGCGACACCGCGCTCGCCTTTGCGGGCGGCGCGGCGGGCGGCGCGGCGATCGGATGGGTGATCGGGCGGATCGCGATGCGCGTGTTCGTCGTGTTGGACGACACGCTCCACGACATCACCGCATCGATCCTGGCGGGGTTCGCCGCCTATTTCGCGGCGGAGGCGGTTCACGCGTCGGGCGTGATCGCGGTGGTGGTCACAGGCTTCGTGCTCGGCCGACAGCAGCATCACATCTTCACCGCGCGCACCCGGCTGGAGGCGAAGGCGGTGTGGTCCTTCGTCGAATTCGTGCTGACCAGCCTGATCTTCATGCTGATCGGGCTGCAGCTGAGCGGGATCGTCGAGCGGCTGGAGCGGTATGACTGGACGCAGCTGGGCCTGCTCGCCGTCGCCACCTCCGCAGCGCTGATCGTCAGCCGGTTCGCGTGGATATTCTTCATCGCCTGGGCGCCCCGTCGCTTGTCGGCGAGCCTGCGCGAGCGCGATCCGATGCCGCCCGCCGCGCACCTGACGGTCATGTCCTGGGCCGGGATGCGCGGGGTCGTCAGCATGGCTGCTGCGCTCGCATTGCCTGCGGCCTTTCCCGGACGCGACATCATCCTGTTCCTCGCCATCTGCGCGATCTTCGTGACCTTGGTGGTGCAGGGCACGACGCTGGGTCCGCTGATCCGCCGGCTGGGCGTGACCGAGCCCGAAAGCCAGGGTCCCGCGCCCGAGCAGATGGCCGCGCGCCGGCAGGTCGCCGCGGCCGCGTTGGAGGCGGTCGAGGACAAGCTCCACCACCCCGAACACGGCGCGGCGGCGGTCGATCTGGTGCAGGAGTACAAGGAGCGAGCCGAGGAGGCGGTCGCGCTCGACGAGGGCAAGGAGCCCGAGCGCGACCATGCCATGCGGCGTCTGCACCTGCGGCTGGAGGCGCTCGACGCCGCGCGCGTCAAGCTCGTCGACCGGCGCGAGGAGCATGACGATGGCGCGCTCACGCTGTTGACGGAGGAGCTGGACCTGGAGGAGGAGCAGATCCGCCGCGAGCTGGGCGAGACGACCGACTAGCTGGCCGCTAATCCGCCCGGAGCGCCTCCGCCGGGCGGACGCGCAACGTGGGGAGGTTGCCGAGCACGCCCACCGCCATCGTCATGCCGGTCGCGGCCGCCAGCGTCCCGGCGATCGCGCCGGGATCGGGGGCGAAGGGCAGGTCGAACACGCGCGTCACGACGAACCAACCCGCGCCCAGGCCGATCGCCAGCGCGACCCCGGCGAGCAGCAGCGACAACAGCCCGTATTCGACCGCCTGCGCGCCCAGCACCTGCGCGCGCGTGGCCCCGAGCAGCTTCAGGATCAGCGCGTCGGCGCGCCTGGCGCGCGCGGAGGCGGCGACCGCGCCGACAAGCACCGCGATCCCCGCCGCGATCGTCGCCGCCGCCGCGATGCGGATCGCGAAGGCGATGCGGCCGAGCAGCTCGCCGATCTGGCCGATGACGTCGCCGACCCGCACCAGCGTCACCGACGGCAGCGCCTCCGACACGGCGCGCGACACCGCCCCGTCGCGCGCCGGCCGGGAATACACCGAGGCGAGCAGGCCGTGCGGAGCCTCTTCGATCAACCCGGGGGAGAAGACGATCGCGAAATTCAAGCCGAGCCCGCCCCAGTCGATCGTGCGGAGCGCGGCGATGCGCGCGGGCACCTCGACGCCGAGCACCAGGACGGTGACCTGGTCGCCGATCTTCAGCCCCAGCGCCTCGGCCGCGCGGTCCTCCAGCGACACGAGCGGCGGGCCCCGGTAGTCGGCGGGCCACCAGCGCCCCGCGCTGACCGCGTTGCGCGGGGGCACGACCGCCGACCAGGTGATGGTGCGGTCGCCGCGCAGCACCCACGCGCCCTCGGGCAGGTCGCCCATCTCGTCGACGCGGCGGCCCTTGAGCGCGACGATCGAGCCGCGCAGGCTGGGCGTGACCTCGATCCGCCCACCGCCCGCCCGCGCCACCGCCGCTCGGAAGGCGGGCGCATCGTCGGGCTGGAGGTCGAGCGCGAAGAAGCGCGGGGCCTTGGCGGGCGCGGTCGAGCGCGTCGCCTCGCCTAGCGACGAGTTGACCGCCGCCAGCGCCACGAAGATCGAGAAGCCGAGCCCGAGCGCGACCACCAGCCGGTCGGTCTGCGCGCCCGGCCGGTGCAGGTTGGCGAGCCCCAGCCGGAGCAGGACCCCACGCGGACGCGGCGCGCGCGCGGCCAGCCATTTGACCCCCAGGCCGACGAACCAGAGCGCGACGATCAGCCCGGCCACGCCCGCCACGAACCACGCCGCCAGCCGCCGGTCGCTCGCGGTCAGCACCGCCAGCGCGATGAGCGCCGCCGCCAGCAGCGCCATCGCGCCGAGCGTGCGGAGCGTGGGCAGCCGCCGCCGGGCGACGACGTCGCGCAGCAACGTCGCGGCGGGCACCGCGCGAGCGCGGGCGAGCGCGGGTAGGGCGAACAGCAAGGTGACGATCACGCCCAGTGCCGCCGCCAGCAAAAGGGGAGCGGGGTACACACCCGCGCGCGGTGCGATGGGGAGGGCATCGCCCGCCAGCGCGACGACGATCGCCGGGGTCGCCGCGCCGACCAGCAGCCCGGCCGCGATACCCACGCCCGCGACCAGCCCGAGTTCGATAAGGAACGTCGTCGCGATCAGCCCCGACTTCGCGCCGAGCACCTTCAACGTGGCGATCACGCGCGTCTTGCCCGCGAGGTAGGCCGACACGCCGCTCCCCACGCCGACGCCCGCGATCGCGAGCGCCGCCAGCCCGACCAAGAGCAGAAACTGACCAAGCTGACCTATGCCGCGCCGCAGTCCGCCGCCCGCGTCCTCGGCCGTGCGCGCGGACCAGCCCGCGTTCGGAAAGCGCCGAGTGACGGCCTCGCCCAAGCGCGCCGCCTCGGCGGGGCGGGGGAGGACGACGCGGTAGCGGCTGGAATACAGGCTGCCCGGCTGGACGAGCCCGGTGCGGTCGAGCGCGGGGAGGTCGACCAGGACGCGCGGGCCGAGGCTGAAGCCCTCGCCCAGACCGTCGGGCTCGGTCGCGATGACGCCGGCCACCCGGAACCGCGCCGAACCGATGCGCAAGGGATCGCCGACGCGCAAGGACATCCGGTCGGCGAGCGCGCGGGCGACGATCACGCCGTCGCCGGACGGGCGCGGGGAGGCCGCGCCCGACTCGACCGCGAAGCGCCCGACCAGCGGCCAGCGCGCGTCCACCGCCTTGAGGTCGATCAGCGCGGGCGCGCCGTTGGCGGGTTCGGCCATGGCGCGCATCGACACGGATTCGGACATGCGGCCGAGCGACGCGAAGGCGGCGAGTTCCTCCACGGTGGCGCGGCGCTGCGACACGCGCAGCTCCAGGTCGCCGCCCAGCAGCGTGCGCCCCTGCGTGGCGAGCGCGGCCAGCATGCTCGCCGACACGCTGCCGATCCCCGCCAGCGCGGCGGTGCCGAGGAACAGGCACAGCTTCAGGAGCAGCAACCCCCGGCCGCTCCGCCGAAGGTCGCGGAGCGCCAGCGTCCAGGCGAGCCTCATGCGGAGGCCGTATCCGACACGATCCGCCCGTCGCCCAAGGTGATCACGCGCGCGCAGCGGGCCGCGAGGTTCGGGTCGTGGGTGATGACGAACAGCGTCGATCCCGCCTCCCGCCCGCGCGCGAAGAGCAGGTCCATCACCTCCGCGCCCGTGGCGGTGTCGAGATTGCCCGTCGGCTCGTCGGCGAAGAGCAGGGTGGGGCTGGGCGCCAGCGCGCGGGCGACGGCGACGCGCTGCTGCTCGCCGCCCGACAGTTGCGCGGGATAGTGGGTCAGCCGGTGGCCGAGCCCGACCGCGCGCAACTCCGCCTCCGCGCGGGCCCAGGCATCGCGCAGGCCGCCGAGCTCGAGCGGCACCGCGACGTTCTCGAGCGCGGTCATGGTGGGGAGAAGGTGGAACGCCTGGAGCACGATGCCGATGCGCCCGCGCCTGGCGACCGCCAGCGCGTCCTCGTCCAGCGCCGCGAAATCGAGCCCCGTCACCTGGACGGAGCCGCCGGTCGGCCGCTCCAGCCCCGACAGCACCGCCATCAGCGACGACTTGCCCGATCCCGACGGCCCCAGCAGCGCCACCGTCTCGCCCGGCGCGACCGACAGCGACACCCCGCGCAGCACCTCCACGCTCGCGGGCGGCGCGCCCAGCGTGAGGGTCACGTTGCGCGCGTCGATCGCGGCATTACCTGGGGCGGATGCTGTCTGGGAGGTCACTGGTGACGCGATATGGGGCGTGGAGGTGGCTTGTCCACTTGGCCGCGCTGTTCCTGCTGCCGAGCGCGGCGTCCGCCTCGCCCGAGCGGCCGCTGATCTGGGCGCTCGGCGACAGCCTGTTCGCCGGGTACGGGCTGCCGCCGCGCGACGGCTTCGCGCCGCAGCTCCAGCTTGCGCTCCGCCGGGCGGGGGTCGCGGCGGAGGTGCGCAACGGCGGGGTGTCGGGCGACACGGCGGCGCAGGGGCGCGCGCGGCTGCTCTGGGGCCTGCGGGGCCTGAAAGCGCGGCCCGACCTGGTGTTGGTGGAGCTCGGGGCGAACGACATGCTGCGCGGCCTGCCGCCCGAGCAGGTGGAGGCCAATCTCGACCGGATCGTGGGCGAGCTCAAGCGGCGGGGCATTCCCGTGCTGCTGGTCGGCATGCGCGCCTCGGCCAATCTCGGCGCCGATTACCGCCGCCGCTTCGACGGCGTCTACGCACGCGTGGCGCGCCGCCACGGCGTCGCGCTCTATCCGTTCCTGGGCGAAGGCGTCGCGGGGAACCGCGCGCTGTTCCAGGCGGACGGCCTCCATCCCAACGCGCGCGGCGTCGGGCTGGTGGTCGCGCGGATGGTGCCGGCGGTCAGGCGGGCGTTGCCGAAAGCCGGCTGATCCTCATTCCCGTCACCTCGGGTCACACGGGATGACGGGAGAGGTCAGAAATTCACCCGCCCCGTGATGCCGTAATAGCGGTCGGCCTCGCGCGGGATGATGTAGCGGTAGCTTCCGCCCGGCCCGCCCGACGTGATCGAGGCGGCGAAGCTTTCGTCGAACAGGTTGCGGACCTGCGCGGTCAGCTTGAACCGGTCATCGCGCTCGATCAGCGACGCGGCGAGGTTGACCAGGCCGTAGCCGCGGATCGTCGTCGCCGCGCGGACGGCCGCGTTGGCGTCGAACTGCGCCAGCTGGCTCGACTGGTAGGCCGCGTCGGCCCCGAGCCCGATATCGATCGCGCCGCCCGTGCGCAGGCGATAGTCGGCGGCGAGCGACCCCTTCCATTTGGGCGCGTAGCCGAGCCGGGTGCCGTCCGGGATCACGCCGGTGACGACGCCGTTGGTGGGAACGCGGAACCGGTCCACATGCGCGTCTGTATAGGCGACCCCGCCCGAGATGTTCAGGTCGGGAACCGGCCGGAACAGCAGGTCCAGCTCGCCGCCGCGCGTCGACACGGTGCCCGCGTTGGTGAAGCGCGTCACCAGCACGCCCGCGACGATGTCGGGATTGTTGGCTTGGAAGTTCTTGTACTTGGCGTAATAGCCCGCGACATTGAGCACGAGCCGCCCGTCCAAGAAGGTGGTCTTGAGCCCGCCCTCGTAGCTGTCGGCCGTCTCCGGCTCGATCGGGTTGGTGCCGGTCGCGTTCAGGTTGAAGAACACGTTGAACGCCGGGCCCTTATAGCCGCGCGTCCAGCTGCCGTAGGCGGTGATGGTCTGGGCGATGTCGAACTGCGCGCCCGCCTTGCCCGACCAGTTGTCATTCGTTGTCTTGCCCCGGAACGGGCCGAAGCTCGCCTGGATGCCCGGCCCGGCCAGCGTCGTCACGCGCTGGTGGAAGACGCTCAGCTCGTCGTTGGTGTAGCGGACGCCGCCGATCAGCCGGAGCCGGTCGGTCAGGTTGAGCTCGCCCTGGCCGTAAAATGCGAGGTTCTTGAACAGCGAGCCGAAGTTGGCGGTGCCGGTCGGCCGGGTGATCGTGACGCCGGGCGCGGTGCAGGGCGTCAGCACGGTCGGCGCGGGGGT
>CAXTFF010000105.1:6811-7083 GCA_964243325.1 uncultured Sphingomonas sp. | reverse complement strand
GTCGATCGGACCGGCGGGGCCGGGCGAGGGCGCGCTGGGGGCGGAAGCCTGGGGCAGCGCGGACGGCGTGTTCGTGCCAGGGTTGATGCGGCGGCTGGACGCGCCGCTGCCGTCGCGCTGGGCGTCCATCCTGCTGCGGCGCGCGCTGACCGCGCGGGCGACGACGCCTCCCCGCGTCAACGGCGCGGATTTCGCGGCGGAACGCGCCTGGCTGCTGATCCGGATGGGCGAGGCGCAGGCGGCGCGCGCGGTGGTGCAGGGCGTCGATCCGG
>CAXTFF010000105.1:0-6801 GCA_964243325.1 uncultured Sphingomonas sp. | reverse complement strand
GCTCTATCAGGTGGCGATGAACGCGATGCTGGCGGCGGGCGACCCGGCGGGGCTGTGCCCGCTGGCCGACGCGGCCGTCCCGGCGACGGGCGAACGCGGCTGGACGATGGCGCAGGGCATGTGCGCGGGGCTGGCGGGCGAGCCCGGGCGCGGCGCGGCGCTGCTGGGCGCGGCGCGGCGGCGGGTGGCGACGGGGATCGACCTGTTCCTTGCGCAAAAGGTGGTGGGCGCGGCCGGCGGGCGGCAGGCGATCACGATCGAATGGGACGGCGTCGACCGGCTGACCGCCTGGCGCTGGGGCCTGGCGAGCGCGACGGGCGTCGCGGTTCCGCCCGAACTGATGGCGGGCGCGGGGCGGCAGGTGACGTTCTGGCGCGCGACCGCGCCCACGCTGCCGCTCGGCGACCGCATCGACGCGGCGGAGGCGCCGGCCGGGGCGGGCGGGCTGCCCGAGCGGGGTATAATAGACCGGCGCGGCGCGGCGGCGGCGGACGACGACGCGCCCGCGGCGGCCAAGGCGGTGGCCGACGATCTGCGGACCGCCTACACGGACCGCGACGCCGACGCGCGGGCGGCCGCCCTGCGCGCGGTGTGGGGGGCGGGGACGCCGTCCTACGGCCGGCTGCTGCTGACCGCGCGGGCGGCGGCGCGGGTGCGGGCGCGGGCGGACCACCCGGACGCCGATCGGCTGATCGCGGCGATGCTGGCGGCGGGGATGGACCGCACCGCCGCGCGCTGGCGCGGGGTGGCGAGCGAGGGGTCGGACGGCTGGGCGATGCTGGCGGTCGCCGACCCGGACGTGCGTGGGACCATGAGCTACGGGGACCTGGCGTCGTACGCGGGAACGGGGAACGCCGCGGCCAAGCAGCGGCTGTTGTTCGCCGGGCTGGCGGGGCTCGGGCGGTTGTCGGCGGACGACGTGGAGCGCGGCGCGCAGGCGCTGAACGTCCGCATCGGGCGCGAGAACGGCTGGACGCGCGCGATCGACCGCGCGGCGGCGGCGGGACAGCAGGGAACGGTGGCGCTGCTCGCGGGCGTGGGGATGCAGGCGCGCGATTGGAGCGGGGTGCCGCCCGAGTCGCTCTACCGCATCGTCGGCGCGCTCCGGGCGGTGGGGCTGTCCGGCGAGGCCAGGATGATCGCCGCCGAGGCGATCGCGCGGGCGTGAGCGATGCGAGGCCGATCGAGCGCTTCCTGGAGATGATGGCCGCGGAGGCGGGCGCCGCGGCGAACACGCTGGCGGCCTACCGCAGCGACCTGGCGCTCGCGTCGGCGGCGTTGGACGGCGGGCTGGCGGGGGCGGACGCGGCGGCGTTGGCGCGGGTCGCGGACGGGTGGCGCGATCTCGCCCACGGCACGGTCGCGCGCAAGTCGGCGGCGCTCAGGCGGTTCTTCGCGTTCCTGGCGGAGGAAGGGCACCGGGCCGACGATCCGGGCGCGGCGCTGCCCCGGCCCGGCGCGCGGCGGGGGTTGCCCAAGGTGCTGGATCATCCGGACGTCGACCGGCTGTTCGCGGCGATCGCCGAGCGGCTCCGGCGCGACCCGCCCGACCCGCGCGACCTCCGGCTCGCGGCCTTGGTGGAGCTGCTCTACGGATCGGGGTTGCGGGCCAGCGAGCTGGTGTCGCTGCCCCGCGACGCCATCCACCCCGACCGGCCGTTCCTGATCTTGCGAGGCAAGGGCGGGCGCGAGCGGATGGTGCCGCTGTCCGACCGGGCGCGGGCGGCGGTGGCGGCATGGCGCGCGCATGTCGGGGCGGAACGGGCGTTCCTGTTCCCGTCGGGCGCCACCCACCTGTCGCGGGTGCGGCTGCATCAGCTGGTCAAGGCGTTGGCGGCGGAAGCCGGGATCCCGCCCGAGCGCGTCAGCCCGCACGTGCTGCGCCATGCGTTCGCCACCCACCTGCTGGAAGGCGGGGCGGACCTGCGCGCGCTGCAGACGATGCTGGGGCACGCCGACATCGCCACCACCGAGATCTACACGCACGTGGACGCCAGCCGACTCGTCGAACTGGTCGAGTCGCGGCACCCGCTCGCCGATCCGGGGTTCGTTGACGCGCCAGGGCGACGCCCCTAACCGCCGCCGATGCCTTCTTTCCTGGATTTCGAGAAACCGATCGCCGAGCTGCAGGGCCGGATCGACGAGCTGCGCGACGCCGCGGGCGGCGCCGTGGATATCGGCGCGGAAGTGGCCAAACTGCAGGCCAAGTCGGACAAGCTGCTGCGCGACACCTTCGCCCGGCTGACGCCGTGGCAGAAGACGCAGGTCGCCAGGCACCCCGAGCGGCCGCACTTCAAGCATTACGCGGCCGGGCTGTTCGACGAATGGCTGCCGCTGGCAGGCGACCGGGCGTTCGCGGACGACCAGGCGATCCAGGGCGGGTTCGCGACGTTCCGGGGCCGCAGGATCATGGTGCTGGGTCACGAGAAGGGCGACGACACCGCCAGCCGCCTCCGCCATAATTTCGGGATGGGCAAGCCCGAGGGGTACCGCAAGGCGATCCGGCTGGTCGAGATGGCCGATCGGTTCGGGCTGCCCGTCGTGACGCTGGTCGACACGTCGGGCGCGTTCCCGGGCGTGCAGGCGGAGGAGCGCGGCCAGGCGGAGGCGATCGCGCGGTCGACCGCCGTGTTCCTGGGCGCGCGCGTGCCGATCGTATCGGCGATCGTGGGCGAGGGTGGCTCCGGCGGCGCGGTGGCGCTGGCGGCGGGCAACCGGGTGCTGATGTTCGAGCACGCGGTCTATTCGGTGATCTCGCCCGAGGGCTGCGCGTCCATCCTGTGGCGCACGGCCGACAAGGCGGCCGACGCGGCGGAGGCGATGAAGGTCACCGCGCAGGACCTGCGCGGGTTCGGCGTCATCGACGCGATCATGCCCGAGCCCGTCGGCGGCGCGCACCGCGAGCCCGGCGCGGCGATCGGCGCGCTGGGGGACGCGGTCGAGGGGGCGTTGCGCGAACTGGGTTCCCTGTCGCCCGACGAGCTGCGCGCCGGGCGGCGCGCCAAGTTCCTGGCGATGGGCCGGCTGTAGTCCCCACGCGAAAAGGGCGGCGGGCTGAAAGCCCGCCGCCCCCTGTCCACGGGCCGCCGTTCCCCGGGCGGCCCGTATCCGTGCCGCTTACGCGGTCGGCGTCACGACCATCTTGGTCGACACGTTGTTGAAGGTCGACTTGAGCTGGTTGCCCAGGCCGCCCATCGCGACGGTCGCGGCGACGGCGATCAGCGCGGCGATCAGGCCGTACTCGATGGCGGTCGCGCCCTTGTTGTCGCGGATCATCTGGCGGATCTTCTGCATAACGGTCTCCGTGGTTGAAGCTTCTTGTCACCCGGCTGATCCGGGCGTTTCCGGGGCAGCGAGGGTGTTGTTACCGGGGGTGGGTTGAGGAACCCTTAAACCCGCGCGGTGTTTTTTCGCGGGAAGGCGTCAGGCCTTGGCGATGACCTCGCGCGCAACGTAGTTCCACACGCCCGTGGTCGCGTTGGCGGTGTTGCGCAGCCCGGCGAACATGGCGATGACGACCAGCGCGATGATCAGGCCGTATTCGACCGCCGAGGCCCCCCTGCGGTCGCGGAGGATCGCGGCGAACAAGCGGGCGAGGGTCGAGGCCGGGCTCATGCGCCGTGCCTAGAAGGGAATGCTTAAGAAATGCCCATCGATGTCCCCGCGCCGCCGTTGATCGTGGTCGCCGCGGCGATGGTCGACGCGCGTGGGCGCGTGCTGCTCCAGCGACGGCCGCCGGGCAAGGCGATGGCGGGCCTGTGGGAGTTCCCGGGCGGCAAGCTGGAACCCGGCGAGACGCCCGAAGCGGCGCTGGCGCGCGAGCTGGACGAGGAGCTGGGGATCGCGGTGGCGGTCGAGGGGCTGCGCCCGTGCTCGTTCGCCACCGGACGGGCGGAAGGGCGGTCGCTGCTGCTCCTGCTCTATCTCGTGCGGGAATGGACGGGGGAGCCGGTCGCGCTGGAGGCGACCGAGCTGAGGTGGGAGACCCCGGCGGCGATGCGCGCGCTGGCGATGCCGCCCGCCGACGGGCCGCTGGTCGCCGCGCTGGTGGGTGCGCTCGACGCCGCGCTTTGAACGGGAAGCGCGGTGCAGGAGGGGAGGCCCGACCGGGAATCGAACCCGGGTGCGAGGATTTGCAGTCCTCTACGTCACCACTCCGCCATCGGGCCCCGGTGCGGTCAGCGCCCTTGCACGGGGCGCGCCCACGCTGTCAACACGCGGCTTTGGCAGGTGACGCGCCCCGGCGCGCAGGATAGACAGGGCCGACCAGGCGAGGTGTATTGCTTCCCTAGAACACTTGTGCGACAGAACCCGACCATGACTCTGCCCACCCAGATCGCCGCCGCCGACCCCGTCGACCCGGCCGACGCCGAACGATACGCGGCGATGCGCGCGGCGATGGTGTCGAGCCAGCTGCGCACCAATTCGGTCAACGACCCGCGCGTGGTCGCGGCCATGGCGCGGGTGCCGCGCGAGCGGTTCGTGCCCGACGGCCAGCGCGCCTTCGCCTACCGCGACGCGGCGCTGCCGCTTGGGCGCGGCCGGTACCTGAACGTGCCGATGGCGACGGGGCGGCTGCTGACGGAGGCGTATCTCCGGCCAAGCGACCGGGTGCTGCTGATCGGGTCCGCCACGGGCTACGCGGCGGGCGTGCTGGCCGAGCTGGTGGCGCACGTCGTCGCGGTCGAGCACGACCCGGCGCTGGTGGCGATCGCGCGCGAAGGCCTGGCGGGTCGCGCGGGCGTCGAGCTGGTCGAGGGGCCGCTGGAAGCCGGATCGCCGGACGGCGCGCCGTACGACGTCCTGATGATCGACGGGGCGGTCGAGTTCGTGCCCGACGCGCTGTTGGACCAGATCGCACCCGACGGGCGCGTCGTGACGGGACTGGTCGACGGCAAGGTCGTCCGGCTCGCAGGGGGGCGCAGGAGCGCGGGCGGGTTCGGGCTGGCGACGTTCGCCGATGTCGATTGCGTGGCGCTGCCGGGCTTCAGCCGGCCGCGCGGGTTCAGCTTCTAACAACGCCGGGGGGCGCGCATCGTGATCCGTGGACTGCTCATCGCCGGGGTGGCGCTCGCTCCCCTGCCCGCCGGGGCGGAAACGCTGCGCGAGGCGCTCCGCAAGGCGTATGACGGCAATCCGCAGATCACCGGCGGTCGCGCCCTGCAGCGCGCGGTCGACGAGAACGTGCCGATCGCGCGGTCGAACGGGCTGCCGAGCGTCAGCGCCAACGGCCAGTTCACGGAGAACGTCGTCCAGGCCGCCAACAGCTTCACCTCGCCGCAGCGCGCGGCGATCGCCAACACGCAGCTGAGCGTGCCCGTGTTCCAGGGCGGCGGGGTGCGCAGCGCGGTGCGCGCCGCCGAGACGCGCGTCGAATCGGGTCGCGCGCAGCTCCGCAGCACGGAGGCGGACGTGTTCACCGCGGTGGTGGGCGCGTATATGGACGTGATCCGCGACGACGCGATCGTCGGGCTGAACGAGCGCAACGTCGCCGTGCTGGAGGTCAACCTGCGCGCCAGCCGCGACCGTTTCCAGGTGGGCGACCTGACGCGCACGGACGTGGCGCAGTCGGAAGCGCGGTTCGCGCTGTCGCGCGCGCAGCTGCAGTCGGCGCAGGCCCGGCTGATCACCAGCCGCGAGAATTACGTCAGCCTGGTCGGCTCCCCGCCCGCCGACCTGCAGGATCCGCCGCCGCTCCCGAACCTGCCCGCCAGCCCCGAGCTGGCGGTGGGCGCGGCCATCCAGGGCAATCCGGCGCTGCAGGCGGCGGCGGGCGAGCGCGACGCGTCGCGGTTCGATGTCGGCGTGGCGCGCGCGCAGCGACTGCCGCAGGTCAACGTCGTGCTGGGCGGCAACTACTTCAACTATCTCAACTCGCTCGGCGCGCGCTCGGGCATCTCGGTGCCGCAGACGGGGACGGCGGCGCAGGCGGGGCTGGGGCTGACGCTGCCGATCTTTCAGGGCGGACGGCCCGCCGCGCAGGTCCGCCAGGCGCAGGCGCGGCGCGCGCAGGCGATCGAGAACGTCACGCTGACCGAGCGCGCGGTCGTGGCGCAGGCGCGGTCCGCCTTCGCCGTCTACCGTTCGAGCCGCGAGGTGATCGCGTCGTCGGAGGTCGCCGTGGAAGCGAACAAGCTGGCGCTGGAGGGCGTTCGGGCCGAGAACGGCGTGGGCACGCGCAACGTGCTGGACGTGCTCAACGCCGAGCAGGAACTGCTGAACAGCCAGGTCACGCTCGTCACCGCCAGGCGCGACGCGTACGTGGCGGGCTTCGCGCTGCTGGCGGCGACGGGGAACGCGGAGGCGCGCGACCTGGGGCTGGGCGGCGGCGCGCTGTACGACCCGACGGTCAACTACCGCCGCGTGCGGAACCGCATCTCCGATTTCGGGAGCGACGGCGAGCCCGCGGCGGTCGCGACCTCCACCGCGAACACGCCCGCGCAAGGAGCTGCGGTGACGCGGCGGCTCGATCCCGCGCTCGACGGCGGAGTTGACAGGAACCCCGCGCTGACCACAGGTGACGGCGCGTCGGATCGTCGATAACGGGCGACGCGGTCATGCCGGGGGGTTGGCGAGGTCATGGGTGATATGAGCGCGGAGCCGTCGATGGAGGAGATCCTGTCTTCCATCAAACGCATCATCGCCGAGGAGGAGGCCCCCACCGGCCGCCGCCGCGCGACCCGGCCGACGCCGCCCGCGCCCCAGCTGGACGACGACGGCGACCACGACCCCGACGGGGACGGGGTGCTGGAGCGGAGCGACCCCATGCCCGCCTATCCGCAGGCGGTCCCCGTCCATGTC
>CAXTFF010000104.1:0-7097 GCA_964243325.1 uncultured Sphingomonas sp. | reverse complement strand
TCAGACTGCGGCCGTCGTCGCCCGCGACGATCGCGCGGACATGGCCGTTGCCGACCACGTCCGCGCGGACCACGCGGACGGGGCCGGCGGCGACGCGCGGGGCGGGCCAGCCCGCGCCGTAGGGGCCGCCCGCCTCCATCGCCTCGACAAGGTCGCGCGTGACCCCGCCGGTGGCGAGCACCGCGTCGAGCAGCAGCGCGCGGTCGGCGGTCGCGCGGTCGACGGCGGCGGCGAGGCGATCCTCCACGAACGCGGCGAAATCGGCGATGCGGTCGGCGACGATGGTGAGGCCCGCGGCCATCGCGTGGCCGCCGCCCGCGACGAGCAGGCCGCGTTCCTTGGCCGCCAGCACCGCGCCGCCGAGATCGACGCCGGTGATCGAGCGGCCCGAGCCCTTGCCCACTCCATGCTCGTCGACCGCGATGACGATCGCGGGGCGGCCCAGCTTCTCCTTCAGGCGGCCCGCCACGATGCCGATCACGCCCGGGTGCCAGCCGCGCCCGGCGACGACCGCGACCTTGTCGCCCATGAGCATCTCCTCGGCCGCGCCCTGGACGCCCGCTTCGACCGCGCGGCGCTCCTCGTTCAGCCGGTCGAGCTCGGCGGCGATCCGGCGCGCCTCTTCCGGATCGTCGGTGGTGAGCAGCCGGACGCCGAGATCGGCGCGGCCCACGCGCCCCCCTGCGTTGATGCGAGGCCCGAGCGCGAAGCCGAGATCGGAGCAGGTCGGCGCGCGGGTGAGCCTGGACGCCTCGATCAGCGCCGCCAGCCCGACATTGCGGCGACGGTCCATGACCTTGAGGCCCTGCGCGACGAAGGCGCGGTTCAGGCCGCGCAGCTGCGCCACGTCGGCCACCGTGCCCAGCGCGACCATGTCGAGCAGGTCGATCAGCTTGGGCTCGGGCCGGTCCGCGAAGAAGCCGCGGGCACGCAGTGCGCGTACGAGCGCGGCGGCGAGCAGGAAGCAGACACCGACCGCCGCGAGGTGGCCGTGCGCGGCGCCGCCCCCCTCGTCGAGGCGGTTGGGGTTGACCAGCGCGTGGGCGTGCGGGAGTTCGGAGGCGCACTGGTGGTGATCGACCACGACCACGTCGATGGACGCGTCGCGCGCCGCCGCCAGCGCATCGAACGCTTGCGCGCCGCAGTCCACGGTGACGATCAGTGTCGCGCCTTCGGCGGCGAGGCGGACCAAAGCCGCGCCGGACGGGCCGTAACCCTCCAGCAGGCGGTCGGGAATGTATGGCCGCGCGGCGAGCCCGAGATCGCGCAGGACGCGGACCATCAGCGCCGCCGAGGTCGCGCCGTCCACGTCGTAATCGCCGAAGATCGCGACCTGCTCGCCGCCCTCGACCGCGTCGGCGAGACGGTCCGCGGCGCGGTCCATGTCGCGGAAGATGCTGGGATCGGGCATGAAGCCGCGGATGGAGGGGAGGCGATGTTCGTCCAACCCCTCGCGCGGGCAGCCGCGCGCGAGCAGCAGCTGCGTCACGAGATCGTCGGGGGTGAGCCCCTCGCGCGCGTCGGCGGCGAGCGCGCGCCACCGCCAGGGCTGGCCGAGGATGGAGCGGGCGACGCCGAGGACGGGCGTCATCGGATCGCCGTTCCGGTCGATCGGCCCGACGCCCGGTGGTCGGCCATCCTAAGGTCACTAAAGATCACGCCAAGAACCATCGGCGCGTCGGGTCCGACCCTCGATGTGAGAAGGGACGGGCGCGCGATGAAGGTTGCCGGGGATGTCATCCGCGACGCCTATGCCCGGCTATGTCGCCGTAGGACAGTGGCTTTCAGGGTGGAGGTGGCGCGCGATCCACCGTGACGGGGCGGGGCGGGACCCGCCCGACCGACGGACATGCCGCCGTCCCCGCGTTCCCGCCACGCGGAGCCGAGTCGAGGCACCGCGCGTTGGAGCGATGACGACCGATGGAGGACAAGCCGTGGACCAGTTGATCGAACCCCTGATCGCCGACGAGATGATCGACGAGGAACTGGCCGCCAACGACGCGGAGGAGGCGGAGGATCCGAGCGTGGTTCCCTACGCCCCCGATCCGCGCGCGTTGTGGGGAGCGGAGGGCGCGCGGGCGATGATGGTGGTGCTGACGCGGCGGCTGGGATCCGACTTCGCGCGGGAGGTGCATAACGAGCTCGCGTCGCGGACGCTGGGTTATCAGGCGGGGTGTCCGGACGACCGGCGCGACGGCAACGAGATGCAGGCGCTGCTGTGCGACGATTTCTGGGACGACCTGTTCGCGGTCGGCCCGGAGGGCGACAGGGCGAACTAGCAGCGGCGCGGCCTCAAGCGCGCAGCCAGCTGCCCTCGCGGAACCACTTGGTGACGATGTACTTGACGCCTTCCACGACGGGCATGCCTTCGTGGATCGTCGCGTCGTTGGGCGCGCCGCTCGCGCCCATGTTGTTCCAGGCCAGCAGAAGACCCCGCCTGGGGGCGACGCGGACGCCCGCCCGGGGGAACCAGGTCGCGCCGCCTTGGGGCACATCGTTCAGGTAGATCATCGCGGTCCAGGTGCGCTGGCCGCCCGACGCGGCCATGGCGGGCCAGTAGCTTTCCTTGTCGCTGAAATAATCGTGGTGCGCGCGGAATTGCTGGCCGGGGGCGTAGCGCTGGCCCTGCATCGTCTCGCCGTGGGCCGGATCGACGCCGAGCAGCGCGGCGATCGCCTCGTCGATCGGGCGCACGTCGGGGGACCAGCGGTCCATGTCGCAGCTCTCGCTGGTGCGGAAGCCGGTGCCGGCGCGGTCGGACAGCAGCGTGGAGGGACGGCGGTTCGCGTCAATCATCCCGATCAGCGCGTCGCACTGCGCCGGACCCAGAAAGTCGGGATGCTGGAACATGACGGCCGCCTCGCTCGGCGTGCGGCGGACGTGCGGATCGGCGGAAAGGCGGTCGGCGACCTCCGCACCGATGCGCGCGCGCAGCGGCGAGGCGGTGGAGGCGGTCGGGGCCTGGGGCTTGCGGGCGAAGAACATGCGGCCTCCAGGATGATGGAGGCGAGAGCGCTAGGCAAGGGGGTCGGACCGGCGCCCGACCCCCCGCCCGGTCAGTAGAAGATGTCGTTCACCACGTCGATCACGCGCCCGGTGCGCAGATCGACGAGCAGCGCGTCGCCGTAATAGCGGACCCAGCGATAGGGGCCGTAGGCGGGCGGCAGGCGAAAGGCGTACGGGTCGTTCAGCCAGTAATCTTGCGCGAAGAGCGAGCGCGAGAGCTCCACGCCGATCCCGAAGCGGCGATAGCCGTAGCCGGCACCGGGCGGGGCGTAATAGCGCGGCAGCCGAAACGCCCCCCGGTCGCGGGTGCGGGCGCGGTTCCAGTCGTAGCGGTCGTCGTTCCGCCAGCCGGGGTTCCAGACCTGGCCGCCGCGATAGAGATCGGCACCGCGGCCGTCGAAGCCCTGGCGATCGTCGAACCGGCGGTCGCGGCGGTCGAGCTCGCGCTCGCCGCGAAAGCGGCTGTCCACGCCCAGCCGGTCGCGACCGTCCTCCCGCAGGTCCCGGCGGTCCTCCCGACGCTCGGCGCGCCGATTGCGCGGATCGGTCTCGTAATCGGCGAAGTCGGCGCTGTCCCGCGGCCGGATCGGCCGCTGCCCGGCGCGGTCGAGGCGATCGGGACGGGGCGTACGGTCAATCACGGGCGTGGGGATGGGAACGGGGCGCTCGACCTCCGCCCGGTCGCGGCGGCGGTCGGGCCGGCCGTCGCCGTCACGGTCGGCGCGCGGGCGGTCGGCGGCGGGTGCCTGGACCGTACCGTCGGCCTCGATGCGGGCGGCGCGGCGTTCCTGCCGCTCGGCGCGGCGCTCTTGGCGCTCCGCGCGATCGACGTCGTTGGTCGCCTGCAGCGACTCCGCGCGGCGCTGCGCTCCGGCCGCGAGCGGGACGTACGCGGTCGCCGCGAGCAACAGTCCCACCACCAGACGCTTCATGGCTCCACTCCTACGCTCGGCCGGCCGGACGGCGGGTCGATGTGTCACCGGTAGGCCCGGCGCGTTGAGCCGGGGCTGAACCGCGCCGTCAGCGAAACGAAAGGATCAGCGTGGCGGGGGCGGGACGAGCGCGGGGACGGCGCGGGCGGCGTCGTCGGCGTCGATCCCGGGCCGCGCCCCGGCCGGGATCACCTCCTCGCCGCGCATGGCGCGGGCGGCGCGGGTGATGGCTTCGACCAGGCGGGGATAGATGCCGCAGCGGCACAGGTTGGTGATGCGCTCGCGGATGACGGCTTCGGTCGGGTTCGCGTCGCGGCGGAGCAGCGCCTGGGCGGCCATGATGATGCCGGGGATGCAGAAGCCGCACTGGACGACGTTGTCGTGGAGGAAGGCGAGCTGGAGCGGGTGGGTCCGGTCGCGCGACAGCCCCTCGATCGTGGTGACGGCGCTGCCCTCGATCGTGCCGATGGGCACGCGGCAGGAAGGGCGGGCCGCGCCGTCGATGTCGACCACGCACGCGCCGCAATGCCCGGTGCCGCAGCCGTACTTGGTCCCCGTCAGGTTGGACGCGTCGCGCAGCGCCCAGAGCAGGGGCGTGTCGGGGTCGAGGCGGTACTCGACGGGCTGGTTGTTGACGGTGAAGCGCATGGGGTCGGGGTCTAGTTCATCCTCCCCTGGAAGGGGAGGTGGCGCGCCGTAGGCGTGACGGAGGGGTAGCTCTCGACATCGCCAAGCCTCGCCTTGTCGAGAGCTACCCCTCCACCATGCTTCGCATGGTCCCCCTCCCCCTCCGGGGGAGGATCAGGGCGTCAGTCGCGCCAACTGGTGTCGATCTTGTCCACGCGCCGTACCATCGCGGCGAAGTCGGCCTCGCCGGGCTTGGCGGAGGCGGATGCCTTGTGAAGGTCGCGCTGGTGGGTGGCGACGACCTCGGGCGCGACCTCCAGGGGCTTGCCCATGCTGAGCGTCGCGAGCTGGATCTCGCAGGCGCGCTGGAGAGCCCAGTGCTTCACGAACGCCTCGGGCAGGGTGCGGCCCATGACCAGGATGCCGTGGTTGCGCAGGAACATGACGCGCTTGGAGCCGAGATTGGCGACCAGGCGCTCGCCCTCCTCCGAGCGGACGGTGACGCCCTCGAAGTCGTGATAGGCGATCTGGCCGGCGAAGTTGCAGGCGTAGAAATTGAGGGGCCGGAGGCCGCCCTCGACCGAGGAGACCGCCATGCCCGCCGTGGTGTGGGTGTGCATGATGCAGTGCGCGTCGGGGAGGTTCTTGTGGAACACGGCGTGCTGGACGAAGCCCGCGAGGTTCACGGGATAGGGATTGTCGTCCAGCTTGTTGCCGTCGATGTCGATCTTGACCAGGTTCGACGCCGTCACCTCCGAGAAATGGAGGCCGAAGGGATTGATGAGGAACGCCCCCTCCTCGTCGTCGAGCTTCACCGTGATGTGGTTGTAGATCATCTCGGACCAGCCGAGCATGTCGAAGACGCGGTAGCAGGCGGCGAGCTCCTGGCGGGCCTCCCATTCGGCGGCGGACATCTGCGGCTGGCGAAGGGCGGTGGCCACGGCGTGCTCTCCTGATCTGGTCGCACCCAGTATGCCACGGGCGGGGAGCGGCGGCAATCAGTGGCCCAGCTCGGCGATCTCGGCGGGGGAGAAGCCGAGGTCGGCTAGGACCGAACGATCCAGACGATCCTGACCTATGCGGGGGGGGACGGTGGCGCTGGCCGAGTAGCGGGGAGCGGGGGCCGGTTGATCGACGCCGCCCGCATTCACAAAGGCTTGGCGGGCGATGTTGTGAGGATGCGCGAGCGCGTCGTCGAAATCGAGGACGGGGGCGAAGCAGACCTCGTGACCTTCGAACGCGTCGACCCATTCGTCGCGGGTGCGGGTCCGGAAGCGCGTGGTGAGTTCGGCCTTGAGATCGGGCCAGATTCGCGGGTCCATCTGGTGGTCCCATTCGGGGCCGTCCAGCGCCAGGACGCGGCGGAGCTCGGCGTAGAATTGCGGTTCGATCGCGCCGATCGACACGTGGCGGCCGTCCGCGCATTCGTAGGTGTCGTAGAAGTGCGCGCCGGTGTCGAGCAGGTTCTCGCCGCGCGCGCCCGACCAGCGGCCCATCGCGCGAAAGCCCCAGATCATGCTGGCGAGCACCGCCGACCCCTCCGTCATGGCGGCGTCGACGACCTGGCCCTCGCCCGTGTTCCGCGCGTGGAGGAGCGCGGCGAGCATCCCGAAGGCGAGCATCATCCCGCCGCCGCCGAAGTCCGCGGCCAGGTTGATGGGCGGCGTCGGCTTGTCGCCCGCCCGGCCGAGCGCGTGGAGGGTGCCCGACAAAGCGAGGTAATTGATGTCGTGGCCGGGCTCCCCCGCCATCGGGCCGGTCTGGCCCCAGCCGGTCATGCGGCCGTATACGAGGCGCGGATTGTCGGCGAGGAGCCGGTCGGGACCGAGGCCGAGCCGTTCGGTGACGCCGGGGCGGAAGCCCTCGATCAGACCGTCGGCGTCGCGGGCGATGCGGCGGACGGCCTCGATCGCGGCGGGCCGCTTCAGGTCGAGCGCGATCGAACGGCGCGAGCGGAGCAGGGGGTCCATGGCGTCGACCGTGAGCCCGGCCGTGCCCGGGCGGTCGATGCGGATCACGTCCGCGCCGTGATCGGCGAGCATCATGCCCGCGAAGGGACCGGGGCCGATGCCGGCCAGCTCGACGATGCGGATGCCGGACAGGGGGGCGGGGCTGGTCATAGCTCTCCTTGCTCCCCTCCCCGGACGGGGAGGGGCTGGGGGTGGGTGGACGGCGCGCTTTCTGAATGGAGAGGATCGGCGGCAGGCGCGTCGAAGGGTCCGTTCCGTCCACCCACCCCCAGCCCCTCCCTATCCAGGGAGGGGGGCAACGAGGGTGCGGCCCGATCGAGTGCCAGTTCGGCGTCGCTGAAGCGGATGGGGGTGCGCAGGCCGGGTAGCGTCGTGCCATCCTCGCGCTCCACCTGTATCGCCATGCCGCGGTGGATCACCTGGGGGTCGTCGAAAGCCTGGGCGACGGTGTTGATCGGGCCGGCGGGGACGTGCGCGGCCTCCAGCCGCGCGAGGAAGTCGTCTCGGGGAAAGGCGCGGCACGCGGCCTCGATCCGGGGGAAAAGGGGGGCCTTGTGCTCAA
>CAXTFF010000103.1:0-7129 GCA_964243325.1 uncultured Sphingomonas sp. | reverse complement strand
GGTCGCGCTGGCGCGGGCGGAGGCGCGCTACCGGGCGCGGGCGCGGACGTTCGGGCGGGGCGCGCTGAGCGAGGGCGACCGGGCGCTCGCGCTCGGCGAGCGGGCGCGCGATCTGATCGACGGGATCGACGAGGCCGACCGCGCGCGGGTGACCGCCCGGGCGCTCGCATCGCTGCCGGCGCCTTCACCGCGTCCGCTCGCGCCGGGAGCGACGCTTCCGATCGCGGTTGGTGGCGCCTATCGGTTGCCGGTCGCGGGTCGGTTGATCACCGGGTTCGACGCGGTCTCGTCGGCGGGGGTCCGCTCTCGCGGACTCGGCTTTGCCGTCGCGTCGCGCGCTGCGGTGGTCGCGCCCGCCGCCGGCGTCGTCCGCTACGCCCGCCCTTATCGGGGCTACCGCACGGTCGTCGTCATCGACCACGGCGCGGGCTGGTCGAGTACGCTGACAGGACTCGCGACCGCGCGCGTGCGGCCGGGGGCGGTGGTCGCGACCGGCGCGCCGATCGGGACCGCGCCGCCCGGCGACGCGCCCGAGATCGCGGTGGAGCTTCGCAGGCGGGGCCGTCCGGTCGACGTCACGGCGTTGCTCGGCCCCGGTCAGCCCTCGTTCACGCGTCCGCTTTGATACCGCGCCGGTTCGCGTTAAGCTCTCGTCATCACTCGCGATCCAAGGACTTATCCGCCCATGCCTCGCCCGCTTCTCACCGCCACCGCGATCGTCGGGGCGCTGGCGCTGGTGCCGATCGCGACCGCCGCGATGGCCGCCGCCGACACCGCGACCTACCGCGAGTTCGACCAGTTCCTCGACGTGTTCAACCGGGTGAAGGCGGATTACGTCGACAAGGTCGACGACAAGACGCTGATCAAGGGCGCGATCGCGGGTATGCTGTCCTCGCTCGACCCGCACTCTTCCTATGTGGACGCGCTCGATTTCGACAATTTGCGCATCCAGACGGAGGGCAATTACGGCGGGCTGGGGCTGACCGTCTCGATGGAGGACGGCGCGGTCAAGGTGATCGCGCCGCAGGAGGACACGCCCGCCGACCGCGCGGGGGTGAAATCGGGCGACTACATCACGCATATCGACGGCAAGCTGATCTTCGGCGCGTCGCTCGACGAGGCGATCGCGCAGATGCGGGGCAAGCCGGGCACCAAGATCGGGCTGACATTGGTCCGGCCCGGCCGCGACAAGCCGGTCGAGGTCTCGATGACGCGCGAGGTGATCGTCCAGCGCCCGGTCAAATGGGAGCTGAAGGGCGATGTCGGCTATATCAACATCAACACTTTCTCCGAACAGACCGGCGCGGACACGCGCGCCGCGCTGATGGCGGTCGAAAAGGCGCTCGGGCGCAAGCCGCTGGGCTATGTCGTCGATCTCCGCGAAAACGGCGGCGGGTTGCTGAGTCAGGCGATCGAGGTGACGGACGCGTTTCTGGAGCGCGGCGAGATCGTCTCGCAGCGCGGGCGCGAGCGCACCGATATCGAACGGTATTTCGCCAAGCCCGGCGACGGCGCGCACGGGCTGCCGGTGATCGTGCTCGTCGATGCGGGCACGGCGTCGGCGTCCGAGATCGTCGCGGGCGCGCTGCAGGACCATCACCGCGCGATCGTCATGGGCGAGCGGACGTTCGGCAAGGGATCGGTGCAGACGTTGCTCCCGGTCGGGCCGCAGACCGCGCTCAGGCTCACCACCGCGCGCTATTTCACGCCCTCGGGCAAGTCGGTGCAGGAGGGCGGGATCGAGCCGGACATCGCCGTGCCGCAGCTGTCCGATCCCGACCGCAAGAGCCGGCCCGTGTTCCGCGAGGCCGACCTGCGCCGCCACCTGATCAACGAGGTCAAGGCGGACAACAAGGTGCTGGAGGAGGACGTCAAGGACGATCCCCGCTTCACCGCGACGCCCGAGTCGCTGAAAAAGGCGGGCGTCGAGGATTTCCAGCTGCAATACGCGCTCAAGACGATCGCGCGGCTGGGCGGCGCGGCGCAGGTCGCGGCGGCGACCCGGCCGGCGGTGAAGAAGTAGGGGCTTGGTACGGGCGGTCGGTCTCGCGCGGGCGCTGGCGTTGCTGATCCCGGCTGCGCTGCTCGCCGGGGCATGGGGGTCGCAGCTGATCGGCGGTCTGTATCCGTGCGAGATGTGCCATTGGCAGCGCTGGCCGCATTACGCGGCGCTGATTCCGGCGGCGCTGGCGTTCGCGGTCGAGGGACGCGCGCGAACGCTGCTGATCGCGCTCGCGGCCGCTCTGGTCGCGGTATCGGGCGCGATCGGGCTGTTCCATGCCGGGGTCGAGTATGGCTGGTGGCGCGGGATCACGAGCTGCAGCTCGACCGTGGCGATAGGCGGTATCGGGGGCGGCGCGAGCGCAGACGACCGGCTCGCCGCGATCCTGAACGCGCCGCTGGTGCGGTGCGACCGGGCGCCCTGGACGTTTGCCGGCGTGTCACTGGCGGGGTTCAACGCGCTCTTCTCGATCGGCGGCGCGCTCACCATCTGGTCACTTCTATCAGGCAGGAAGAGCGCGCGATGAACGACATGAGCTGGAAGCCGGGCGACCGGACCGTCGACACCGACGCCATGATCCGCGTCGATCAGGCGGGCGAGTACGGCGCGACGCGCATCTATGCGGGCCAGCTGGCGGTGTTGGGCGACCGGCACCCGGCCGCGCGCGCGATCCACCATATGGCGAGCCAGGAGGAGCGCCACCGCGCCTTTTTCGACCGGATGATCGTCGAGCGCGGCGTCAGGCCGACGCTGCTGCACCCGTTCTGGAACGTCGCGGGCTTCGCGCTGGGCGCGGTGACGGCGGCGATCGGGCCGGGCGCGGCGATGGCCTGCACCGCGGCCGTCGAGACCGAGATCGACAAGCATTACGCCGAACAGCTGGTCGAGCTGGGCGACAGCGACCCGGAGCTGTCGGCGGCGATCGCTGATTTCCAGGCGGAGGAGCTGGAGCACCGCGACCACGCCATCGCGGCGGGGGCGGAGAACGTGTTCGGCTATCCGGTGATGAGCGGGCTGATCCGGCTGGGATGCAAGATCGCGATCGCGGCCGCCAAGAGGATTTGAGGAGAGTGACGATGTCCAAGCTGTTCCTGGCCGCGTTCGTGATCGCCGCTCCGGTCCAGGCGCAGCAGGTCGCATTGCCCGGCGTCGCCGCGGCCAAGTCGACGAACGCCCCGGGCGAGGTCGCGCGGGGCGCGCCCGTCAACGGCGTGCTCGTGCTCTACGGCAACCAGCGCTGCCCGACCGACAATGCGGGCAACGAGATCGTGGTCTGCTCCAGGCGCTCCGCGCAGGAACAGTTCCGGGTTCCCAAAGAGCTCCGCGAGTTGGAGATCACGCCGGAGAACGAGGCGTGGGCGGTGCGGTCGGGATCGGCGCTGGAGGCCGGGGCCGGCGTGAATACGATCGGCAGCTGTTCGGCGATCGGGCCGGGCGGCCAGACCGGCTGCTTCAACCAGCGCGTCCGGGAATCGCGCCGCGAGGACGCCGCGCGGGCTGTGGAGCGGTCGCGCGAGCCGCAGTAGACTGCGTCAGTCCAGATCGAGGTTCAAGCGACCGCGACGCGCTCCGCCAATAGACCGCTTGCAAGTTTCTCCAAGCGTGCGCGTAGGTTTCGGGCTTCTCTCATCACCTCGTCGGCGAGCGGGCCTGCCTCGTCTTCTGTGATTGGCAGCGCCTCCCTGACGAGGCGTCCGGAACGTAGCGCGCCGAGGCGGAGCACCACCGTCCACCGACCCTTTTGATCCAGCGTGATGTACGTCACGCCGTGGCAGAGCATGTTGCGAAGCGGCGCATGTTTGCGAAAGCGCGCCAGGGCTGGCGCAACGTGAGGGCACCCGAGCGCGAACGGACCGTCGGCCCCGACCGCCGACGCCAATGTCTCCAAGCGTTCGCCCAGCAGATGTGGAAGCGTGATGCCGACGCCACGCTCGGGCATTGCTGCAAGCGTCAGCAGACACTCCGTAACCGCCGCTTCCCCCCGGGTGAACGCGTCGAGACAACGACCTCGCCATCCGTTCACTTCGCTCAACGCTCGATCGAACGGCTCGCGGGGGAGGGGGATGGGCGGGACGGGCGTTACCGCGTTCATGAGCAGCGTGTGCCAGACATGAGTTGACGTTCGGTGTTCGTGCGCAAACCCGCGCCGTATGGACGAGGCCGACGCGCGCGCTTAGCGTCCGCGCATGACGAATGGGGGGCGGGTGAGCGTCGCGGCTGAGGCGGGCGCGCGAAGGTTCAGGCTCGGCCTGTTCCTGCTCGTCTGGTTCTCGTGCGCGTGGTTCGGGTCGTGGGAGGGCAATCCCAACAACGCGACGCGGCTGTTCGCGGCGATCAGCCTGGTCGAGGACGGCGACGCGACGATCGACGAGTTCGCGCCCCTGACGATCGACTTCGCGCGGTTCGGCGAGCATTACTATCTCGACAAGGCACCGGGAATGACGCTGATGGCGTTGCCCTCCGTCGCGGTCGTGACCGCGGCGACGGGCGTGCGGTCGAGCGGAGTGCCGCTCCGCGAGGGCGATCCCGCATTCTCCCGTTTCATGCTGGCGCGGCAATGGGCGGCGACGGCGAGCGGTCCCGCGCTGCTGACGGCGGTCGCGGCGGTGCTGCTGTTCGACCTCGCGCTCGGGCTGACCGGGCGGGCGGGAGCGGCGCTGGCAGCGAGCCTCGCCTATGCGCTCGGCTCGCCGATCTGGGGCTGGTCGACGACGCTGTTCGGGCATGCGAGCGTGGCGGCTTTGTACGTGATCGCGGTGTGGGCGGTGTGGCGGGGGACCGTCGCCGTACGCGATCGCCCGGGGCTGGCGCTGCTGGCGGGGGCGGCGCTCGGCTGGGCGGTGGTGGTCGAGTATCAGGCGGTGCTCGCCGGATCGGTGATCGGCGGGTGGGCGCTGGCCCGCGTCTGGCCGCGGCCCGAGCGGTGGCGGCTGATCGGATGGGCGGCGGCGGGCGGGGTCGCCGCGGTTCTGCCGATGGCGGTCTACAACCTGGTGGCGTTCGGAACGGTGTTCCGGCTGGGCTATCAGGGCGTGGTCGGCTGGGAGGGGATGAACCAGGGCTTTTTCGGGCTGACGACGCCGTCCCTATCCGTCCTGCGCGAGATCACCGTGGGGCCCAGGCGCGGGCTGTTGTGGGTCGCGCCGGTGCTGTTGTTCGCGCCGATCGGACTGGCGCTGCTTTGGCGCGATCGGGCGACGCGCGGGCTGGCGGTCGCGGCGTCGCTCGCGGCGACGGTCGTGCTACTGGTGAACGCGTCCTATTACTACTGGGACGGAGGCAACTCGACGGGGCCGCGCCACGCGATGCCGGCGGCGGGGCTGCTCGCGATCGGGCTGGGGGCGTACTGGGCGACGCTGCAGACGCGGGCGGAGCGGCTGTTCGTGGGCGGGCTGCTCGCGGCGTCGATCGGGGTCAACCTCCTGATCGCGGCGGGGGCCGTGATGGCTCCGCCCGACTCCAAATACCCGCTCAAGCAGGTCGTGTGGGACCTGCGCCGCGCGCACGGGCAGATGTTCACGGTGGCGAGCAGCTGGTGGGGCTGGTCCACATGGGCGGGGCTGGCGCTATACCTGGCGATCGCGGGGCCGCTGATTGGCTGGCTTGCGCGGCGCGCGGCCCGAGGGTAGCTTACAGCGGTCGCGTGACTGGCGCCGAGTGGATCACCACGGGGGAGCGCGATAAGTCGAGCCGAGCGCCTGGGCACATTTCCATCCGGGAGCCTGTCCATGTCCGATAATCTCCGCGTCGCTTTCCTGCTGTTCCCGAACGTCACGCAGCTCGACCTGACCGGGCCGGCGCAAGTCCTGTCGCGGCTCGGAAACGCCAGGCTCGACCTAGTCTGGAAGGCGCGCGACCCGGTGATGACGGACGCGGGGTTCGCGATCGTGCCGACCGCCACTTTCGACGAGGTGCCCCGCGCCGACATGTTGTGCGTGCCGGGCGGCATCGGGGTGACGGACGTGATCGCCGACGACGAGGCGATGGCCTGGGTCGCCCGGGTCGGGGCGGAGGCGGAATGGGTCACGAGCGTCTGCACGGGATCGCTGATCCTGGGCGGGGCGGGGCTGCTGCGCGGATACCGGGCCGCGACCCATTGGGCCTGGCGCGACATGCTGCCGCTGTTCGGGGCGGAACCGGTGGCGGAGCGGACGGTGGTCGACCGCAACCGCGTGACGGGCGGCGGCGTGACGGCGGGGATCGATTTCGCGCTGACGTTGACCGCGCTCGTGCGCGGCGAGGCGCATGCTCGGATGGTGCAGCTGGGCTTCGAGTACGATCCGCAGCCGCCGTTCGACTCGGGATCGCCCGAGACGGCCGGGGCCGAGCTGGTCGAGACGTACCGGCGGCGCATGGACAAGCTCGTGCCCGGGCGGGTCGAGGATCTCAGGCAGGCGGCGTCGAGACGCGGCTTTTCCTGATGCCGTTGACGCGGTGCCAGACATAGAGGCCCGCGACCGCGACCAGGACCAGGCCGATCGCCAGGTCGGCTTGGTGGAACGCGGCTTTCAGGCGCGGGTCGCTGTTCCATTTCTCGCCCAGCTCGCGGCCGATCCAGGCGAGCGCGAAGCAGAACGGCCAGGAGCCGATGAAGGTGTAGACGTGGAACGGGATCAGCTTCATCCGCGCGACCCCTGCCGGAAAGGCGATGAAGGTGCGGATGACGGGGAGCAGCCGCCCGACCAGCACCGCGAGCGCACCCCAGCGCGCGAAGAAGCGGTCCGCGGCGTCGAGCTCGTCCGTCCCGATCAGGATGTACCGCCCCCAACGCTCCACGAACGGCCGTCCGCCGCGCTTGCCCGCCTCGTACGCCACGATCGAGCCGAGATTGCACCCGAGCGCCCCGGCGGTCGCGGCGAGGTAGATGTCGAACCGGCCGGTCGAGACGAGATAGCCCGCGAACGGCATGATGATCTCGGAGGGGAGGGGCACGCACGCGCTCTCGATCGCCATCAGGAGGACGATACCCCAATAGCCGCCCGCGGAGATCACGCCGACGGTGAAGGTGGCCAGCACGGTGATGATCTTTTCGAACATTGATCGGCGGGATGGAGCGGCGGCGCGCGGGCGTCAACCGGCGGGACGGGCGGAACCGGGCCGGACGCGGTCGGTTGGACGGGGCATGGA
>CAXTFF010000102.1:4153-7135 GCA_964243325.1 uncultured Sphingomonas sp. | reverse complement strand
GGATGGTCAGGCGGCCGCGGAAACGGTCATAGGGCTCCTTGCCCTCGACCTGGATGAGGAGCCCGGTCTCGACGAGGGGGCCGTCGCCGATCGACTTCAGCGCGGTCCGGAGCCTGGCGCGGCTGTCGGGCGCGTAGCCGAGCCCGAAGGCGCGCGCGGTCGTCTCGGTGATGCCGCGCTTGCGGAGGAGCGCTTGCGCGGCCGCGCCGTCGAGGCCCGCGAGCTGCGCCTCGAACCAATCGTTCGCCGCTTGCGTGACGTCATGCAGCCCCTTGGCGCGCTCCGCCTTCTCCGCCGAGCGGCGGTCCTGTTCGGGCATGTCGAGCCCGGCGGCTTGGCTAAGCTCCTTGACCGCGTCGATGAAGGGCAGGCCGCGCTGGTCGGTCAGCCATTTGATCGCGTCGCCATGCGCCGAGCAGCCGAAGCAATGATAGAAGCCCTTGTCGTCGTTGACGTAGAAGGAGGGCGTCTTCTCGTTGTGGAACGGGCAGCAGCCCCGCATCTCGCGGCCGGCGCGCTGCAGCTTGACCGTCTTCTGGACGAGCGCCGACAGCGAGGTGCGCGCGCGGAGCTCGTCGAGAAAGGCGGGGGTGAGCGTCACGGCCTTACGCGAGCGCCGCCTTCACCAGCCCGCTCGCCTTGCTCATATCCAGCTCGCTCGCGTGGCGCGCCTTCAGTTCGGCCATGACGCGGCCCATGTCCTTCATGGCCGTAGCGCCGAGTTCGGCCTTGATCGCCTCGATGGCGGCGCGGGTCCGCGCCTCGTCCAGCTGGGCGGGCAGGAAGCGTTCGATGACCGCGACCTCGGCGGCTTCGGCCTGGGCGAGCTCGGGACGGCCGCCCTGCTCGAACATGGCGATCGACTCGCGGCGCTGCTTGACCATCTTCTGGAGGACCTCGACGACGAGCGCGTCGTCGTCGATCGTCGTGGCGCTGGTGCGCGCCTCGATGTCGCGGTTCTTGATGGCGGCCTGGATCAACGAGACCGCGTTCCGGGCGGGCTTGTCGCCGGCCTTCATGGCGAGGAGCTGGGCGGCTTTGATGTCGTCTCGAATCATGCATGGGCCTTAACAGATTGACGGGGGGAGGGGGCGTCTTTAGCGAGCGGCGCTTAGCGACATCGTTGTCCGAGCTCCAGGAGTGCCCGCCAGACATGGCCGACGCCAAGCCCCCAGTCATGTCCGGCGCCGCGCCCGCCGGCGCGACCGGCTGCCTCGTCCTCGCATCGGGCGACGTGCTGTGGGGACGCGGGTTCGGGGCGGAGGGGGACGCGGTCGGCGAGGTATGCTTCCATACCGCCATGACCGGCTATCAGGAGGTCATGACCGACCCGAGCTTCGCCGGGCAGATCATCACCTTCACCTTTCCCCATATCGGCAACGTGGGCGCGAACCCGGACGACCTGGAGGCGGACGACCCCCATGCGCTGGGCGTGATCGTGCGGGAGGACGTGACCGCGCCGTCCAACTTCCGGTCCGCCGAGCGGCTGGACGCCTGGATGCGGCGGCACGCGCGGATCGGGCTGGCGGGGGTGGACACGCGCGCGCTGACCCGGCGCATCCGGGGCGGGGGGGCGCCGAGCGCGGTCATCGCGCACCGGGCGGACGGGCTGTTCGACGTCGAGGCGTTGCTGGCCGCCGCGCGGGGCTGGCCGGGGCTGGAGGGGATGGACCTGGCGCGCGGGGTGTCGACGGCGACCCATTACGGCTGGGACGGCGGGGTCTGGCGACTGGGGTCCGGATACGGCGAACCGGAAGAAGCTGACCTATGCGGCGGAAAGCGCCCGCATGTGGTCGCGATCGATTATGGCAGCAAACGCAACATCTTCCGCAATCTTGTTCACGCGGGCGCTCAAGTCTCGGTCGTGCCCGCGACCGCGACCGCCGAGCAGGTGATGGCGCTGAAGCCCGACGGGGTGTTCCTGTCGAACGGGCCGGGCGATCCGGCGGCGACCGCGCGGTACGCCGCGCCGGTGATCCGGGAGCTGCTGGAGACGGGGTTGCCGCTGTTCGGCATCTGCCTGGGGCACCAGCTGCTGGGGCTCGCGGTGGGCGCGCGGACGACCAAGATGTTCCAGGGGCACCGGGGGGCGAACCACCCGGTCCGGCGCTTGAGCGACGGCGCTGTGGAGATCACCAGCATGAACCACGGCTTCGCGGTCGAGCGCGAAAGCCTGCCCGCGAACGTGCGCGAGACGCATGTGTCGTTGTTCGACGGGTCCAATGCGGGGCTAGAGCTGATCGACCGGCCGGCGTTCAGCGTGCAGTATCATCCGGAGGCGAGCCCGGGGCCGCAGGATAGCTTGTACCTGTTCGAGCGGTTCGTCGGATCGTTGCGCAGGTGAGCGCCCATGGTCGCCAACATGCACGGAACAGGACGGCCATCATCGCCGCGGCGCTGCTCCCGCTGGCTTGTCTGGCGCTACCGCCTGCGAACGCCACCGCTTCGGCGGACGTCATCGACGGACCGCCGGAAACGTGCACGGACGGTCCGGAGATCGGCACCATCGCGCTGTCCACCACGACGTGGTTGCCCGAGTCGGCCAATTGCGACGACGACGGTGCCGAACGGTTCAAGGTGGCTCACATTGACGCCGAGTGGACGCAGAGGGATCTGCCGATCCTGGTCGTCATACGGCGTGATCGGCGCGGCTATTCATTGTTGCTCACGTCGCTGATCAATGATCGTCGACATGCGAACGCCTGCTGGTCGGAGAAGCGGCTCCAATCTGGCGATGGCCGGTCGTATCAGGCTTTATGGGAGAAGACTTCTTCGGCTTTCCGAACCTGGGCCTCGGAATGCACCGTCACTCGAACGATCGGAGCACCGATGACGCAAGCCGCATTCCTTGAGACTGAGCGTGACTTCAAGACGGCGTTGCGTCGGATGGTCGCTGCGAAGCCATCCCGGTTTGGCCGCGTCGAAGACGGATACGGGGTGGGAACGTTCCTGCCGGCGCGGATCACGCAGCCGCTACTGGAC
>CAXTFF010000102.1:0-4143 GCA_964243325.1 uncultured Sphingomonas sp. | reverse complement strand
GCGCGACCGAGTTCGCTTGCGGAACGATGCGACGCTCGGGTGGGCGCCGGACGATCGGCAGGTCAATGGCCCCGATCACTCGCAACCGCCCGACGCTTGCGTCGACAGCGTTGTAAGGCCTTTTCCCGGATATCCGAGGAAGCCCTGATCGGTGCATTCGTATTCGACGCGAGGAAACGCCGATGGCGCGGGATAGCGGGCCGGAGCGCGTTTCGGATCGGAAAAGGAGACGCCCTGAACAACCCACCCGCCGACCCGGAGGCCGGCGGATGAGCCGTCGGTCAGAGCAGGAAGTCGGCCTGCTGCGGAGCCGGAGCGTTGAGCAGGGTGATGGTGAAATCGCCCGTGCCGTCGTCGTTCGTGTCGACCGACACGATCTGGTCGTTGCCCGACTGGGTGATCGTCAGGTCGGCGAGCTCGAGGTCGAACTCGCGCAGGTCGATCTTGTCGGTGCCGGTCATGAAGTCGAGGATGCGGTCGTTCCCCGTGACGCCGGTGAACAGGAACACGTCCGCGCCGCCGCCGCCGATGAACTGGTCGTCGCCCGCGCGGCCGTCGATGCGGTCGTTGCCCGCGCCGCCGACCAGGAAGTCGCCGACGGTCGAGCCGGTGATGCGGTCGTTGCCCATGCCCGCGTTGACGTAGTAGCTGACCCCCCGGTCGCCGAAATCGAGCGTGTCATTGCCCGAGCCGCCGAGCGTGGCGACCTGGAACTGGTCGCCGCGCTGGGTGCCGCTGACCAGGTCGCGCACGTCGAAGGTGAGGCCCGCGCCCGCGACGAAGGTGACGATCTCGTCGTCGAAGCGGCCGATATTGCCGGCGGCCGTGCCCGTGCCGTCCTCCGCCTGGACGCGCACGGCGAAGTCGCCGTCCTGGTTCGCCATCGTGCCCGCGTCGCGCGAGCTGCCGTTGCCGACCTCCGCGCTGGTGAAGGTCAGGCGCACCTGGGTGACGCCCGCCGCCGCCGAGACGTTGACGACGTCGCGCCCGCCGCCGAGATCGGTCCGGTCCGCGCCGTCGGTGGACACGTTGAAGATCGCGGTGTCGTCGCCGCCGCCGCCAAAGACGATGTCCGCGCCGGCGCCGCCGATGAAGCTGTCCGCGCCGTTGCCGCCGCTCAGCCGGTCGTCGCCCGCGCCGCCGACAAGGAAGTCGTCGCCCGCGCCGCCGGTGACGATGTCGTTGCCCATCCCGGCGTTGATGTAGGTGTTGCGCGTCGAGCCGCCCTCGTTGAACAGGTCGCCCGCGGCGGTGCCCAGGCGGACGATCTCGAAATTCTGGCCGCGCGCCGCCCCGCTGACGAGGTCGCGGACGTTGAAGCGGATGTTGCCGGTCGCGATGAAGCTGACGCCTTCGTCGTCGAAGCGGCTGACGGGGCCGGCGGGCGTGTCGCCCGTGCCGCTTTCCCCCTGGAGCCGGACCGCGAGGCCACCGTCCTGGTTGGCCATGTTGTTGCTGTCGAACGCGTTGTCGTTGCCGACCTGCGCGCTGGTGAAGGTCAGGCGGACCTGCGTGACGTCCGCGTTGCCCGTGACCTCGACCACGTCGTCGCCGACACCCAGATCAGCGGAGATCGACCCACCCTGGGACACGTTGAAGCGCAGGAAATCGCCGCGTCCCTCGCTGCCGTTCACGCTCGAGTTGAAGACCTGAGGCATGCTGTTCTCCTATGTCGTTGAAATCGTCGCGGAAACCGAGCAACCCTTTTGGCGTGATCGGCCGCGACATTTCCGATCCGGCCGAGTTACGCTCGATCGGTACTGAAGGATGCAGGCGAGAGGTCTTTCGATAACCGAATCTTCATAGCTGTTCCGGGCCGTCTCATCTTGGAGCGGTCGCCACGCCCATCCGCTCCACTCCCATCATGCCGCAGGAACTTGCCCCATGCCCAGACGGACCGACATCCAATCCATCCTGATCATCGGCGCGGGGCCGATCGTGATCGGGCAGGCGGCCGAGTTCGACTATTCGGGAACGCAGGCGGCCAAGGCGCTCAGGGCCGAGGGCTACCGGATCGTGCTGGTCAACTCGAACCCGGCGACGATCATGACCGACCCGGAGCTGTCGGACGCGACCTATATCGAGCCGATGACGCCCGAAACCGTGAGGGCGATCATCGAGCGCGAGCGGGGGCTGCACCCGCACGAGGCGATGGCGGTGCTGCCGACGATGGGTGGGCAGACCGCGCTCAACATCGCGCTGGCGCTGTCGGCGGACGGCACGCTCGCGCGGCACGGCGTGGAGATGATCGGGGCGAAGGCGGAGGCGATCGACAAGGCGGAGGACCGGCTGAAGTTCCGCGACGCGATGGGGCGGATCGGGCTGGAATCGGCGCGCTCGGCGATCGCGCATGACGAGAAGGAAGCGCTGCAAGGCCTTGAGAAGGTGGGATTGCCCGCGATCATCCGGCCGAGCTTTACCCTGGGCGGAACGGGCGGGGGCGTGGCGTACAACCGCGAGGAGTTCCTGGCGATCGTACGGTCGGGGCTGGACGCGTCGCCGACGACCGAGGTGCTGATCGAGGAGTCGCTGCTGGGATGGAAGGAGTACGAGATGGAGGTGGTCCGCGACCGCGCGGACAACGCCATCATCGTCTGCTCGATCGAGAATGTCGACCCGATGGGGGTGCATACCGGCGATTCGATCACGGTCGCGCCCGCGCTGACGCTGAGCGACAAGGAATATCAGATCATGCGCAACGCGAGCATCGCCTGCCTGCGCGAGATCGGCGTGGAGACAGGGGGTTCCAACGTCCAGTTCGCGGTCGATCCGAAGTCCGGGCGGCTGATCGTGATCGAGATGAACCCGCGCGTGTCGCGGTCGTCGGCGCTGGCGTCCAAGGCGACGGGGTTCCCGATCGCCAAGGTCGCGGCGCTGCTGGCGGTGGGATACACGCTGGACGAGATCAGCAACGACATCACCGGCGCGACGCCCGCGTCGTTCGAGCCGACGATCGATTACGTCGTGACCAAGATCCCGCGCTTCGCGTTCGAGAAGTTCAAGGGCGCGGACGCGGTGCTGTCGACGGCGATGAAGTCGGTCGGCGAGGTGATGGCGATCGGCCGCAGCATCCACGAATCGCTGCAGAAGGCTTTGCGGGGCCTGGAGACGGGGCTGTCGGGCTTCAACCAGGTCGACGCGCTGGTGGGCGCGCCACGCGCGGAGATCGAGGCGGCGCTGGCGGTCGCGACGCCCGACCGGCTGCTGATCGCGGCGCAGGCCCTTCGCGAAGGGTTCAGCGTCGCCGAGGTGCATGCGATCGCCAAGTACGATCCGTGGTTCCTGGAGCGGATAGCGGAGATCGTTCAGGCGGAGTCCCAGGTCATGGCGGACGGGCTGCCGATCGAGGCCGCGGGGATGCGGCGGCTGAAGGCCATGGGGTTCAGCGACAAGCGGCTCGCCTGGCTGGCGCTGCAGTCGGCCCACCTGCGCGGCATGGCCCGCGGCATCGCGCGGGGGTCGGGGCTGATCCACGAGGCGGTGGTGGCGATGACGGGGGGCGTGACGGAGGAGGAGGTGCGCGCGCTTCGCCACCGCCTGGGGGTGCGCCCGGTGTTCAAGCGGATCGACAGCTGCGCGGCCGAGTTCGACGCGCCCACGCCCTACATGTACTCGACCTACGAGGCCCCGAGCTTCGGCGGGCCGGAGGACGAGAGCGACGTGTCCGACCGGCGCAAGGTGGTGATCCTGGGCGGCGGGCCGAACCGGATCGGGCAGGGGATCGAGTTCGATTATTGCTGCTGCCACGCGAGCTTCGCGCTGGCGGAAGCCGGTTACGAGACGATCATGGTCAACTGCAATCCGGAGACGGTGTCGACCGATTACGACACGTCCGACCGGCTGTATTTCGAGCCGCTGACCGCCGAGGACGTGCTGGAGGTGCTGGGTGTCGAGATGGCACGCGGCACCTTGCACGGGGTGATCGTGCAGCTGGGCGGGCAGACGCCGCTGAACCTAGCGCGCGCGCTGGAGGCGGCGGGGGTTCCGATCCTGGGGACGAGCCCGGACGCGATCGACCTGGCGGAGGACCGCGAGCGGTTCGCGGCGCTGGTCGCCAAGCTGGGGCTGCTGCAGCCGGCGAACGGGATGGCGCGGAGCCGGGACGAGGCGGTCGCGGTGGCCGAGCGGATCGGCTATCCGGTG
>CAXTFF010000101.1:0-7263 GCA_964243325.1 uncultured Sphingomonas sp. | reverse complement strand
CGTCGCGCGCCTTGGCCTGCGCGTTGCCCGCGTCGCGGATCTGCTGGTCCAGGATCGTGAGCGCGCGGGCGTCGGTGACCGACTGCCCCGCCTCGTACGCGCTGCCGCGCACCAGGGTGACGAGCTGCTTCCACATCGACATGCGTCCTTTGTCCTTAAGCGGCGAATTCGGCGCGCAGGTCGCCCGCGGCGTCGATGGCGTTCTGGGCGAGCACGCGCAGTTCCAGCGCGATGGCGGAGATCGGAGACTCGATCGCCAGCTCGCCGATCAGCTCGTAATAATCGCGCCCGTCCACGTCGGTGATCGCGAAGTTGGACAACGGCACCAGCTTCTGCGCCTTCAGGATGAAACGGTTGAACGCGTCGGCATCGGGCTGCTCGTCGACGGGCCAGAGCAGCGTCGATACGACGATCTGTTCGCCCGCGACCGACAGGAAGATCGACAGGTCGCCTTGCGCCGGCATCGACACGCGGAAAACCGAGTCCGACCCCTCGATCCGCTCCACCGCGAACTCATCGGCCAGATCGGGCGCGCGGAGCGCCTCGGCGAGGCTCGCGGTCGTCCAGGACACGGGCGCATCGTCGGTCATTCAACTCTCCCCGTGGGCGCTTGACACCCCCAGCATAAGACCGCAGCAACCGGGGCGAAAGGGGGGTGGCGTGCCCGATGCGTCGATCCGGTCTGAACGCGCTGCTCCGCCGCCTGTACCTCGCGGCGAGCGAGCTGCACCCCGGCGTGATGCTCGCGCTGCTGCTGGGGCACATGACGCTCGGCTGGCTGCTGCTGGGCTGGGCGGGCGAGGCGGACCTCGCGCGGCCGGTCGACTTCGCCTATTGGTACCTCACCACCGCGACCACGATCGGGTACGGCGACCTCAGCCCCAAATCGGACGGGGGGCGCATGATCGCGGCTTTGTTCGTGATGCCGGGTGCCGTGGCGTTGTTCACTGCGGCGTTGGCGCGCTTCTTCGCGGGCGTGGCGTGGCGGGACGGTGGCGGCGGCGTCGGCAGGGCATGGGAGACTATAGCGAGATGGACGGGCTGGTCGTCATCGTCGGCTACGACCGCGAGCGCACGCCGCGCATGATCGCCGAGATCACCGCCGACGCGCGCGCCGCCGAGATCGTGCTGGTCGCGGTCGACGCGCTGGAGGTGGACGACCCGACCTATCGCTTCGTCCAGGCGGCCTCGCTCACCGCGCCCGCCGACCTGCGCCGCGCGGGCGTGGCGACCGCGTCGCGCGTGGTGGTCTATGCCGCTTCTGACGCCGAGACGCTGGCGGCGACGTTGGCGGTCACCGCGCTCAACGAGAGCGGGCATGTGGTCTGCTTCCTGCGCGATCCCGACACCGCGCGGCTCCTGAACGCGCATTGCCCGGCGGTGGAGGTGGTGCTGACGCCCACCGTCGAGCTCGTCGTCAAGGCGCTGAGCGACCCGGGCTCCAGCCGTTTCATCGCGCAGCTCGCCAGCCACACCGACGCGGGCGCGACGCTCTACGCCACGCAGGCGGCCGGCGAAGGCGACTTCGACGGCCACGCCGCGCGGTTGCGCGCGCAAGGAGCCGTGCTGGTCGCGACCTGCGCGCCGGGCGATCCGTGTCCGCGGTTCGACTTGGACGCGCCCGTGCGCGCGGGAGACCGGCTTTTTTATGTGGCCAAGGCGAGGGTGGCGGCGTGATTTGGGGCAAGCTGTTCGGCACCGGCGGCGGCGGACAACCGGGCCCGCGGGTCGCCGAAGTGCGTAACGGTACGATCGGCCGACAGGTCAGGCTGGACCCGCTCGCCTGGCGGACTCTCGACGGCGCGACCTTCAGCCTGGACCGCGACACGCTGGAGATCACCGCCCAGGGGCTGATCAAGCTGGATGAGGGCGGTTACGTCCACCGCTTCTACACCGACGACGAGCTGATGCTCCAGGCGGTCAGCCAAGCCGCCGACGGGTCGGACGCGGACGACTTCACCCTGTTCCAGCCCTGGCGGAGTGCCTATCCGGCGAACCGGGGCGAGCGCGAGGCGTTCCTGACGCGGCTGTCGCATCACCGGTTCGAGGAGCCGGGCCTGCCCGCCTTCGAGCGTTACTGGTACGAGGGCGACGAGGGGACGCAGCCGCCCGTGCGCTTGTGGGAAGCGGTCTATCACGAGCGCGACGGCGCGCCCGTGCGCCACATCCGCCAGAGCTGCATGCTCTATGTCCGCCCCGTGCCGCCCGCGGGCGAGGAGCTGCTGCTCGCGCTGGCGATGGAGCCGGAGGGCGGCGACTACACGCACGAGATCATGGTCGGCCTGGCGGTCTCGCCCGGCGAGTTCGCGGCCTGAGCAAGGGAAACGACGATGAACCTGAACTACGACTCGTTCCTGACCGGGGCCGGTCATTTCCTGCTGGCGTTCGGGCTCGCGGCGCTGTTCCTGGCCGTGTTCAAGCGGGTGTACCAATGGTCGACGCCCTATGACGAGGCCAAGCTGATCGGGCAGGGCAACGTCGCCGCCTCCGTCGCGCTGGGCGGTGCGATCATCGGCTTCGCGCTCCCGCTCGCCTCCGCGTTGACGCAGACGGCCGACCCGGTCGAGTTCGCCGCCTGGGGGCTGCTGGCGGGCGTGATCCAGATCGCCGCCTCGCTCCTGGTGCGCCGGGTGATCGTGCGCGACATGGTGGAGCGGATCGAGGCGAACAATGTCGCCAGCGCGGTGTACCTCGCGGCGACGTCGATCGGCGTGGGGCTGCTCAACGCCGCCAGCATGACCTATTGAGGGCGAGGCCATGAGCGATCCCATCCATTCCACGATCCGCCGCAAGCGTTCGGTCGGGGCCGGCCTGTCCGCCGTCGGCGCGGCCGCGATGCTGTCGGGTTGCGACCCCACGCCCAGCGTCGAGCAGCTGTCGCGCCAGCAGCACGGCGAGCCGACGGAAGTGTCCGCCTTCCAGTCCGTCTCCGAATGCGTCGCCAGCGGCCCGTTCAGCCAGGTCCAGTGCGAGGAGGCTCAGACCGCCGCCCGCACCGAAGATGAAAAGGCCGCGCCGCGCTTCGCCGACAAGGAGACGTGCGAAGAGCAGTTCGGCGAGGCCAGCTGCCAGCCGCGCAACTCTGGCGGGCAGAGCTTCTTCACGCCGCTCCTGACCGGCTTCATGATCGGGCAGCTGCTGAACGGCGGCGGGTCGCGCTACCGCTATGGCGGGCTGTACCAGGACCGGCGCAGCGGCGGCTACTACACGGGCGGCGGCGCGCCGCTGTTCAATGGCGGGTACGGCGGCCGGTCGACCGGATTCCAGGTCGGCAACCGCGCGCTGACCAACCCGGTCACGACGCAGCGCATCCAGACGCGCAGCTCGGTCGTGTCGCGCGGCGGCTTCGGCGGCCGCGCCAGCGCGCGCTCGGGCGGATGGGGCGGGGGAAGCCGGGGCGGTTGAGCATACGGTCCTAGCGCCCGGTCAGCTCCGCCAGCGTGACCGGGCGGTAGCCGCGCGCATCGACGCCCACATCATATTGCCGCAGCATCGGCTTGAGCCGCCCGTGGCTGTGCCCGTGCAGGTTCAGCGCGCGTCGGCCCTGGCCGTTCCAGCTGCGGAACGGATAGTGGCACAGCACGAGCGACACGCCGTCCACCGCGATCTCGGCATAGTCGGCGACGCTCGCCCATCCCGCGGCCGTGACGGTGCCCGGCGGGTCGTTGTTGCCGCGGATCAGGTGCTTAGTCCCGTGTAGCTGTTCCAGCAGCCCGGGCACGTCGGCGGCGCGGCGCGCGACGTCGCCCAGGTGCCAGACCTCGTCGCCGGTCGCGACGGCCGCGTTCCAATTCGCGACCAGCGCCCCGTCCATCTCGGCCGCCGACGCGAACGGGCGGCGGCCGATATTGAGCACGCGGTGATCGCCGAAATGCGTGTCGGAAGTGAAGAATACGGCCACGGGCAGGGAACGCGCGACGCCCAGGCCGGTTCGGATCGGTGAAGCCGATGCGGAGGACGCCGACCATGCCCGATGGGAACGACCAGCAGGAACAGGAGACCGAGCGCCGCTACAAGGTGCGCCAGGTCACCGACTACCAGGCCTCCTGGACCGAGCGGGAGCGCGGGGCGCCCGGCCGCTTCACGCTCCAGCTCATCCTCGACAAGGGCGTCGAGGAATACATCCTCGACGTGGACTCGTCGGACCTCGACGTGCTGCTCTCGCTCCTGAAGCGCGCCGACCACGCGATGTTCGACCTGGAGCGCAAGGTGCTGATGTTCGAGAATCTCGACGTAGATTGAGCTACGGCGCGGTCGCGGATCGCTTCAGGCGCTTGCTCGCGACCGCGCGCTGGCGTTCGGCCAGCGGCTCCTCGCTGTCCTGCGGCATCACCACGGGCACCGACAGGCACATGCTCTGCGTGGGCAGCACGTCCTGCCAGTCGGTGATGAGCTGCTTGTAGGCGCGCCCGACCGCGCGGATGTTGCGGTCGAGGTCGAACAGCCCGAGCGCGTTCACCCGCCCGTTCTTCTCGCGCAGGGCGGTGTCCCAATCGACCTGATCGGTCAGCGAGTACCAGGTGAAGCCGACGATCGGCGTGCCCGTGTTGCGGACGCGCAGCACGTTGGCCCATTGCTTCCACAGCCAATCGACCGCCTCCGTGCCGAGCGGGCCCTCGACCATGTTGGTCTCGGTGTGCATGACGGGGAGCAGGTAGCGGTCGTGATACTGCCGCGTGATCTCGTCATAGCCGAACACCTCGCCCGAGGCGGTCGTGGAGCCGTCGGCGCGCACGCGGTGCTCGTTGGTGACGTAATAGTCGTTGCCCAGGATCGAGTGCTGCTTCAGCCGGTTGTCCAGGAAAAAGTGGTACTCGTCGCGCGTCATGCCGTTGTCGAGCAGGTATTCGTACATCTCCGAATCGACCCGGCGGCCGTAATTGAGGTCGAGCGTCAGGAAGCGTTGCGAGTTCAGGATCTCCGCGCGGCTGATCGCGGCCGGGTTCTCCGCGTGGAAATATTCGGACGACTCCGACTGGATGAAGATCGCGTCGGGCCGTGCCAGCAGGATCGCGCGCATGGCCAGCACGTTCGCCTTGACGATGTTCCCCAGCGCCCTGACGAAGGTGGCGTCGGTCGTCCCCTGCTCGTTCCACCAGCCGTAGCGCGCCGAGAAGGTCGCGCAGATGAACATCTCGTTGACCGGCGTGTAGAGCTGCACCCACGGGTAACGCCGCGCGAAGTCGCGTGCGTAGTCGCCGAACAGCGCGGGAAAGTCCGGGTTCTGGAAATTCCCCACCCAGTCGGGTACGCCGAAATGGCACAAATCGACGATGGGGACGATGTTGCGGCGCTTCAGCTCGGCGAACGTCTCGTCGGCGAAGGCCCAGTCGTAGCGGCCCTCCGCCAGCCAGGTGCGGTGGATGGGCGGCCCGTAGCGGAGATACCGGATTCCCATCTCCTCCACGAGGGCGAAATCGTCGCGCCAGCGCTCGTAGAAGCGGCAGGACTCCATCTCGTCGACGCGCGTACGCCCGCCATCGATGGTGGGCACGCTGTTCTCGATGCCCGTGGCGAACATGAAGGATGCGATGATGGAAACTCCCGCTGATCGGCGGGAACGCGGATGGGCGGGAAAGGGGTCCCGCGTCAGGCCGCGCGCATTGCGTAGATGGCGGGGCGGTAACGCGGCTCAGGTACCGGGTCGCCGTGATCGGTCAGGCTGTCGAGGTGAAGCTGCATGGCGACCTTGATCTCGGCGATCGCCTCATCGGGCGTCTCACCGTGTGCGCTGCAAAACCGCAGGTCGGGAACGTCGGCGATCCAGCAATCGTCCTCATGCGACCAGAAAAGGTTGATGTGATAATGTGGGGTGGTCACGTCTCGTCCTCGCTGCTGTTGATCAACGTCAGGCCGTACTTCTCCACGATATCGAGAAACTGGCGGAGCTGATGGGGCTTGGCATGCTTACCCCGCGGCTGGATCGTTACGCGATCCGGCACGACCGAATGCTTGTAAACCCGGTGGCTGCCGTTTTGACGGTCTAAGACGTAGCCGAACGCGCGCGGGATGCGCTCGAACTCTTGGAAGCTGATGCCCTGTCCACGGGCGAGCTGCATGTAGAGTTTGGCGATGCGGGTCATGACGTTCTCCTAACCGGGACGTCATGCCTATGGAAACAAGAGCTTGGTCGGCGGGATGCACAGCCCCCGGATTACCGCGCCGCCCTTCTCCCCGCGCGGATCGCGCTCTGCTTGCCGTAGCGAGTCTTCCTCGTTCCCGGCTTGCCCTCGTTCGATCTGCCCATGACCGGCGCCTTCTGCTGCTCGGGCGGCAGGCCCAGCTCGTCGTTCTCCAGCTGGCGGATCTCGTCGCGCAGGCGGCCGGCGGTCTCGAATTCCAGGTCGGACGCGGCGCGGCGCATCTGCTTCTCCAGGTCCTCGATATACGCGCGCAGATTGTGGCCGACCATGTGCGGGCGGTCCTCGTCGATCGGGATCGTCACCTGGTCGCCGCTCGCCACATGCGCGATCACGTCGGCGATGTTGCGGCGGATGGTGGTCGGGGTGATGCCGTGCTCGGCGTTGTACGCTTCCTGCTTCTCCCGCCTGCGTCCGGTCTCGAGCATCGCGCGCTCCATCGATCCGGTGATGCGGTCGGCATACAGGATCACGCGGCCGTCGACGTTCCTCGCCGCGCGGCCGATCGTCTGGATCAGCGACGTCTCCGACCGCAGGAACCCTTCCTTGTCGGCATCCAGGATCGCGACCAGCCCGCATTCGGGGATGTCCAGCCCCTCGCGCAGCAGGTTGATGCCGATCAGCACGTCGTACACGCCCAGCCGCAGGTCGCGGATCAGCTCGATGCGCTCCAGCGTCTCGACGTCCGAATGCATGTAGCGGACCTTGAGGCCCGCCTCGTGCATGAACTCGGTCAGGTCCTCCGCCATGCGCTTGGTCAGCGTGGTGACGAGCGTGCGGTAGCCCTTGGCCGCGGTCGCCTTGCATTCGACGATCAGGTCCTGGACCTGCTCCTCGACGGGCTTGATCTCGATGGGCGGGTCGATCAGGCCCGTCGGGCGGATCACCTGTTCGGCGAACACGCCGCCCGTCTGCTCCATCTCCCACCCGCCCGGGGTCGCCGACACGTAGGTCGTCTGCGGGCGCATCGCGTCCCATTCGTTGAACCGCAAGGGCCGGTTGTCGATCGCCGACGGAAGGCGGAACCCGTATTCGGCGAGCGTCAGCTTGCGCCGGTGGTCGCCCCTGGACATGCCGTTGATCTGGCCGATCGTGACGTGGCTCTCGTCGACGAACAGCAGCG
>CAXTFF010000100.1:0-7391 GCA_964243325.1 uncultured Sphingomonas sp. | reverse complement strand
GGTCTCGCCTGCGCCTAGCACGAGCAGGCCGCCGGGCCGGAGCGCCTTGGCGAGCCGGTCGAACACGGCCGTCCGCCGGTCGGGGGTGAGGTAAAGCAGGACGTTGCGGCACATCACGAGGTCGAAGCGGCCCGGCGGCGGTTCATCCGCGACCAGGTTGACGCGGCGAAAGGACAGGTGCCGCATCAGCTCGGGCTTGGCGAGCCAGTCCGGGTCGGCGGCGTCGAACCAGCGGATCATGCGTCGGATAGGAAGGCCGCGCTGAACCTCGAATTGGGTGTAGCGACCCGAGCGCGCGCGGGCCAGCGCGCCCTCGGAGACGTCGGTGGCGAGGATCTCGAACGGCCGGGCCTCGGCGCGTTCGGACAGGAGCATGGCGAGCGACAAAGGTTCCTGGCCCGTCGAGCAACCCGCGCTCCAGATGCGCGCGCGGCGATCGGGCGCGAGTTCGGTCAAGGCTTCGCCGATCAGGTCGAACGCCGCGGCGTCGCGAAAGAACGACGACTCCTGGTTGAGCAACCCGTCGACGATGCGGTCGCCGAGCGAGGCGTCGACCCCGGCGAGAAGGTGGTGGACGAGTTCGTCCAACGTTCCGAGCCCGAGTTCGCGCAGGAGCGGCCCCAGCGTGGTGTCGATTCGCCAGGCGCGGTCGCTCGCGAGCCGTTGGCCGGTGCGCGCCTCCAGCAGCGCGGAGAGGACGCCGGACGCGTTCGGGCGCGATCCGACCGTCACAGCGGGCGCTTGCGCGAGGCGATGAGCGCACCGAGCGCCGCCGGGCCGAGCAGCGCGCTGGTCAGGCCCGCGGCGGCGACCGCGCCGGGCATGCCCCAGACGGCCGAACTCGCCTCGTCCTGCGCCACGACGCAGCCGCCCGCCGCCGTAAGCCGCCGGGCACCCACGACACCGTCGCGGCCCATGCCGCTCAGCACCACGCCGAGCGCGCGCGCCCCGAAGCAGTCGGCGACCGAGTCGAGCATTGGATCGACCGACGGCAGGCAGCCGCTGGGCGCCGGATCGCTCGACAGCCGGACCGCGCCGATCCCGTCGCCGATCGACACGCAGCGCAGATGCGCGTCGCCGGGCGCGACCACGATCCGTCCGGGCCGCAGGCGCAAGCGGTCGGTGGCGACGTCGCACGGCCGGTCGGCGAAGACGGCGAGCTGGGCGGCGAAGTAGGGCATGAAGGACGCCGGCAGATGCTGGGTGACCAGGATCGGGGTCGACATCGACGTGGGCAAGGCGCGGAGCAGGTGGGACAGCGCGTGGATGCCGCCCGTCGACGCGCCGATCGCGACCACGTCGAAGGCGTCGGTCGAAGGACCGAGCGCGATGGTCGCGGCGGGCCTGGGCTCGACCGGCCGAACGGTCGATCGCTCGGCGGGGGCGAGCAGGCGTTCGAGCCGCTCGACCAGTTCGGCCTCGAAGCCGCGCGAGCGTTCGCCGGGCGCGGGCTTGACCAAGGTGTCCGCCGCCCCGAGCGCCAGCGCCTCGATGGTCGCGGCCGCCCCTTTTCCGGCCGCCGACGACACGATCAGGACCTTGGCGCCCCGACCGGCGGCGAGCAGGCCCGGCAGGGCGGTCAGGCCGTCGGTGCCGGGCATGTGGATATCGAGGATCACCAGATCGACGCGCCCATCCTGCAGGAATTCGAGCGCCGCGGCCGCGGTCGGAACCGATCCGGCCACATAGAGCCGGTCGGACCCGTCCACGACCCGCGCGAAGACGGCGCGCGCGACCGCCGAGTCGTCGACGATCAGGACGCGGCCGATCTCGCGCTCGGTGGCGGGTGCGGCGGCGCGCATCGGGATATCCGGCCGTCGGTTCGGACGGTCAGGCGACGCCGACGATCTGGAGCTTGGATTCGAGCGTGTCGCGGTCGAACGGCTTCATGACGTATTCGTCCGCTCCGGCCTCGATCGCGGCGCGGATGTACGCCATGCCGTTCTCCGTGGTGCAGAATACCACCTTGGGCCGGGTCGGCATTTCCGAGGTGCGCAGCGCGCGCAGGAAGTCCATCCCGCTCATCACCGGCATGTTCCAATCGAGCAGGATCACGTCGGGGGGTGAGGCCAGGCAGCTGTCGAGAGCCTCCCGCCCGTCCGCCGCTTCCGATACGGTGAAGTCCAACGTCTCGAGGATATGGCGCGCGACCTTGCGGATCACCTTGGAGTCATCGACGACCAGGCACGTCTTCATGAGCAATCTTCCGCTGTGGATGTCCGAGTTCTAGCCGGGGATAAGTAACGGGCGGGTTAAGCCGCCTGGGCGGGCGCGGCGGGAACGAGCGCCGCCGGGTTGATGATCAATAGCGGCTCGCCGTCGCGCTCGACGACGCCGGTGGCCGCGGCCCGCCAGCCCGATCCGAGCGCGACGCCGAACGAAAGCGCCCGTCGCTCCAAGACGCAGACGTCCTCCAGCGTGTCGACGAGCACGGCGTAATGATGACCGTCGACCAGCGTGATCACCGCGCGCGTCGTGCGGCCGAGCGGCGCGAGGCCGAGCGCAAGGCCGGTGTCGATGACGGTCACGACCCGGCTGCGGAGCGCGGCGAGGCCCTTGATGCAGCCTTCCGCCCGCGGAACGGCGACGATCTGACCGATATCGACGACCGAGTCCACCTGATCGGCGGGAATGGCGACCCCGCGCCCGGCGATGTGCGCGATAAGGAACAGTTCGGTCATGATGCGATCCTGGTCGGGGCCACCCGGGCGGCGATCGCGGCGAGCAGGCCGGCGCGGTCGTAGCGGTGCACCGCGCGGATGCCGTCCGCTCCGGCGCGGTCGGCGGTGAGGCGGACGACGGGGGCACCCCCTGCCTCCTCGCCTCCGTCGTCGAAGGTGAGCGCGACGGCCGCGCGTTCGCCCGGGGCGAGCCGGACCAGGCAGCGATAGCCGGCGGCCTCCAACGTCGGTTTCAAGAAGGTGCCCATCCACCCGCCCTGATCGGGATCGAGGAGGCAAATCGGACCGGCGGTCGCCACGGTGTCCGCTTCGGCGAACAAGGTGAGCGGGTCGACGATCTCGACCTGTTCGTCGCCGATCATCGCGACGCCCAGATAACGACCGATCGCGGCGGGCGCGAGGCCGGCGGGCAGTTGGACGATGTCGACCGGCTCGTGGATGCGGTAGCCGATCAGCGTGTCGCCGTCGGTGAGCCGCAGCACGGTCGCGGTCCCTGCCGCAGGGACGTCGACGACGGCGTGGAGCGGAACGATGCGGCCGTCGACCGCGAGTCTGAGCCGCCCGGCCGATAGGCGGATCGCGTCGGCGGATACGGTCTCCACCCGGTCGACGCAGGCGAGCGCGATCGCGCGGCGGCGGCCGTCGAGGTCCTGGAACAGCAGTGCGGCCACGCCTGGGGCCTCCGCCGCCGTCGCTTCCCTGACGGGCTCGGCGACGCCGAAGCTCAGGCCGGCGACGGCGGCCACTCCCGCCCCGTCCAGCAGCAGCATCGGCAGCCCCGAGTCGGGAAGCGTCTGGCCCGCATAGAGGCCGGTCGCCATGATCGCCGGGGCAGCAGGCTTGACCACCAGTTCCTCCGTATCGATCACGCTGTCGACCGCGAGCGCGAAGGATCCGTCGCGCGTGGACACGACCACGATCGTGTCGATGTCGAACAACAGGCTTTTGCGCAGCTCAAGCAGCGCCGCCAGATCGACGAGCGGCAGCCTGGTCCCGCGCACCGTCACGATCGGCGAGTCGCCGAGCAGGTCGACGCGCACAGCGTCGCCGCGCTGCGTCACGATCTCCTCGACCGACTGGCGCGGCAGGGCGAAACGCTGGTCGGCCGCGCCGACGACGATGGTGGACAGGATGGAGAGCGTGAGCGGCACCTCCATGACTACGGTCAGACCCGCTCCGGGCGCGTTCAGGAGCGAAACGCGGCCGCCGATCTGTTCGACGTTGGCGCGCACGACGTCCATGCCGACGCCGCGGCCCGATATGTCGGACACGGAGTCGCGGCTGGACAGGCCGGCGGCGAAGATGAGGTCGAGGCGGGCGACATCGCTCATCGCCGCGAGCGTAGGCGCGTCGTAAAGTCCGGCCGCGCCCGCTTTGCCGACGAGGCGGGCCACGTCGATGCCCGCGCCGTCGTCGGCGATCTCGATCATGATGCGGTTGCCCGACTGGCGGGCGGAAACGGTCAGGCGGCCGGACTCGCGCTTGCCCGCGGCGCGGCGCGCGGCGGGCGCCTCGATCCCGTGATCGATCGCGTTCCTGATGATGTGGACGAGCGGGTCGCGCATCATCTCGATCATCTCGCGGTCGAGCTCGACGTCCGATCCCTCGATCTGAAGCGTCACCGCTTTGCCGAGCGATGCGGCGGTGTCGCGGACCATGCGGGGGAGTGCTGAAAACAGCGCTTCGATCCGCTGCATCCGGGTGCGCGTGACCGTGTCGCGCATCTCGGCGACGGTCGCCGACAGGCGTTCGAGCGCGGCGTCGGCGCGCAGATCGGCGTCGCCGTCGCGCATCCGCCGGGCCAGCTCGTTGCGGGCGAGCACCATGTCGGACATGCCGCTCATCATGCGGTCGAGCAGGTCGACGTTCAGCCGCACGCTGCGCGTCGGCGCGCGGAGCATGGCGGGCGCCGCGTTGGGCGCGGGCGGCTTCGCATCCTCGGCGAGCGCGGCCACCAGCAGGTCCTCCGACGAGTCGTCGAGCGAATGGCCCGCATCGATCGCCTCGACGATCTCGCCGATCCGGTCGACGATCGCGAGCACCGCGTTCACGAGCGGGGTGTCCGGCTGACGCTTGCCGTCGCGCACGGCGGCGAGCACGTCCTCGGCGGCGTGGCTCAGGCGCGCGAGGCGCGGCAGGTCGAGGAAGCCGCAGCTCCCCTTGACGGTGTGGACGAAGCGGAAGATCGCGTCGAGCCGCGCGCGGTCGGTCGGGTTCGACTCCCACGCCACCACCTCGCCCGCGAGCGCTTCGAGCGTTTCGCGGGTTTCGGCGATGAATTCCTGAAGCAGCTCGTCCATGCGGTCCCCTTGTCCGAAGAAGAGGCATGGACGCGTGTGGTTAAATCCGGGTTTATCCGTTCCGGAGCGTCGCGCCGAAGATCATCACCCCGTCAGCTGGTTCGGACACCTGTATGGAGCCGCCGGTGCGCGTGACGAGATCGTGCGTGACATAGGCGGGCGCGGAGCGCGCGGTCACGGCCCCGTCCTCGCCCATGCCTTCGCCGTCCACCAGCATGCGACGGAGCGCGGGGTCGAGGATGATGCGCTGCCCCTCCAGCTTGATGACGATCTCCGCGCCGGTCGCGGTCTCCTCCGCGCCCACGTCGAGACTGCCGCCGCGCACCAGCGCGTCCGCGGCGACGAGGACGAGGTTCAACAGCACCTTGGTCGCGGGCTTGGACAGCGTCGGCTCCTCGACGAACCAGCCGAGGTCGAGACGCTTGTTGTCGGCCACGAGCCCGCGCACCGCGTTCTGCGTCTCGCGCGCGTCGACCGCGTCGCCGAAGCCGCCACCCGCGCCGAACGCGAGGCGGTAGAATTTCAGCTTGTTCGCCGACACGCGCGCGCTCTCGCCCAGCAGGTCCATGCACCGCTCGCGCATCGCCGGATCGGTCTCGTCGGCCAGCAGCTCCAGGCCGTTGTTGAGCGCGCCGACGGGCGACAGCAGGTCGTGGCATAGGCGCGAGCAGAGAAGGCTTGCGAGATCGACCGGCGTGACGCTCATGAACCATCCTTAACGACGAACGGGGTCCTCTGGCGAAGGGGGATCGCCGATGCAAGCCAGCGCCACCGGATCGAAGCGGCCGTGGCGCTCACCCGCGGCGACCGCGCGCCAGAGCCGCGCGCGTCCCGCGCCGACGATCAGCCACAGCCAGCCGTTCGGCTCCGCATCGGCGGCGTCGCGCGGCGACGGGTCCGGCGGGCCGGACGGGTGCGAATGGTAGCAGCCGACGATCAGGGGTCCGCCGCCGCGCTGGGCGCGGTGCGCCACCAGAAGCGCGGCGGGATCGATCTCGAAGGCTGCGCGCGGGTCGGCGGCGACGTTGCGGGCGGACCGGTGACGGACGATCGCGTCCGGCGTCCCGAACAGGAGCCCACATATCTCGCGGGTCGGCGATGCGGTCGCCTCCTCGGCGATCGCGCGGAGCAGCGACGTTGATATGCGGCCGCTCGACGTCATATCGAGCGATGGTGGAACGAGGGTCGATCATCGAGGCGCGCATCGACGAGGGCAGCGCGGGCGTACGGCTCGACCGGGCTCTCGCCGACGCGATCCCGACCCTGTCGCGCGAACGGATCAAGGCTCTGATCGGCGAAGGCGCGGTGAGCAGCGGCGGCGCAGTCGTGTCCGACGTGTCGCGCAAAGTACGGGCGGGTGACGCGTTCGCGGTCAGCGTGCCGGACGCTACGCCCGCGACCAATGCCGCGCAGCCGATCCCGCTGGTCGTCGCCTACGAGGACGAGCACCTGATCGTCGTCGACAAGCCCGCCGGGCTCGTCGTGCACCCCGCGGCGGGCAATCTCGACGGGACCCTCGTCAACGCGCTCCTTCACCACTGCGCCGGGCAGCTGTCGGGGATCGGCGGCGTGGCGCGTCCGGGGATCGTCCATCGGATCGACAAGGACACGTCCGGGCTGATGGTCGCGGCCAAGACCGACCGGGCGCATGAAAGCCTCGCGCGGCAGTTCGCGGCGCACACGATCGACCGGCGCTACCGCGCGATCGTCGGCGGGCTGCCGCACCCGGCCGACGGAACGATCGACGCTCCGCTTGCGCGGTCGGCGACCAACCGCAAGAAGATCGCGATCGTCGCCGGCGGCAAGCGCGCCGTCACGCACTATCGCACGCTGGAGCCGCTCCGGGGAGCGGCGCTCGTCGAATGCCGGCTGGAGACGGGGCGGACGCATCAGATCCGTGTGCATTTCGCGTCGATCGGTCATGCGTTGCTGGGCGACCCGGCATACGGACGACCCAGAGGTGGTCTCGATCGAACGCTTCGGCAACTTGGATTTCATCGACAGGCGCTTCATGCTGCTTTACTGGGGTTCGAACACCCGGCGACCGGTGTATATCTGGCTTGGGAAAGCACCTGGCCGGACGACATGCAGGAACTGTTCAGCCACCTTCACGTATAGACTGACGATCGCTCGCGCAGGCGCGCGGCGGTTCCTCCATCCAGCGGAGATAAGACCATGGCGGCGAGAAGCAACGTACCGGCGACGATCCCGGCGCTCGGCACCGAGCAGAGCCTCAACCGCTATCTGGCGGAGATCAAGAAATTCCCCATCCTGCAGCCCGAGCAGGAGTACATGCTCGCCAAGCGGTTCGCCGAGCACGGCGACACCGATGCGGCGGCGCAGCTGGTCACGTCGCACCTGCGGCTCGTGGCCAAGATCGCGATGGGCTATCGCGGCTATGGCCTGCCCA
>CAXTFF010000099.1:0-7413 GCA_964243325.1 uncultured Sphingomonas sp. | reverse complement strand
CAGGTCGCGGACCTGCTCGGTGGTGCCGACCGGCGAGGTCGATTCAAGGATCACCGTGTCGCCGACCTTGAGCACGGTCGCGATCGTGCGCGCGGCCTGGAGCACGTAGGATATGTCGGGCGCGTGGTCGTCGGCGAAGGGGGTGGGCACCGCGATCACGAACACGTCGGCGGGCGCGATCTCGGTCGACGCGCGGAGCGAACCGCGCGCGACGACGCCCGAGACGAGGCCGTCGAGATCGACCTCCTCGATATGGACACGGCCGGAGTTCACGGTGTCGACCACGCTTTGCGTCACATCGACGCCGAGCACGCGCGCGCCGGTCCTGGCGATCACAGCCGCGGTCGGCAGGCCGATATAGCCGAGCCCCAGCACCACCACGTCCAATTCGTCATCCACGACCATGCGCCACCACCTTTGCGATCCTGCCCGCCGCGTGGCCGTCGCCGAAGGGATTGTGGGCGCGGGCCATGCGGTCGTACGCGGCCTTGTCGTTCAGAAGGGTGAATACTTCGGAAACGATTCGGTCCTCGTCGGTGCCGACGAGGCGGGCGGTGCCGGCGGTTATGCCTTCGGGGCGTTCGGTGGTCTCGCGCATGACGAGCACGGGCTTGCCGAGCGCGGGCGCCTCCTCCTGCACGCCGCCCGAATCGGATAGGGCGAGGTCGCATAGGCCCAGCGCGCGGATGAAGTGAGGGTAGTCGAGCGGATCGACCCGGGCGACGTTCGCGCGGTCGCCAAGCGCGGCGTCCATGACGGACACGACATTGGGGTTGGGGTGGACGGGAAACAGTACCGCCGTGCCCGGCCGGTCGGCGATGCGCGCGATCGCGCGGGCGATCGCCGCCATGCCGCCACCGAAGTTTTCGCGGCGATGGGTGGTGACGAGGACGATGCGCTTGCCCGCGAAACGCCGCGCGATGCCGTCGAGGCCGGCGGCGAGGGTCGGGTCCGCGTCGATGCGCGCCTCCGTCCAGTGGAGCGCATCGATGACGGTGTTGCCGGTGACGTGGATGGTCGCGGGATCGATGTTTTCGCGGCGCAGCGCGTCGGCGGCGGTGTCGGTGGGCGCGAAATGCTGGTCGGCGATCGGCGCGACGATGCGGCGGTTCACTTCTTCGGGCCAGGGATGGAAAATGTCGCCCGAGCGCAGCCCCGCCTCGACGTGAGAAACGGGTGTGCGGCGGTAATAGGCGGCGAGCGCGCCGGTCATGGCGGTGGCGGTGTCGCCCTGGACGATCACGCGGTCGGGCTTCTCCGCGTCCATCACCTCGCCCAGGCCCGTCAGCAGCCGCGCGGTCAGGCGGTCGAGCGACTGGCCGGGCTCCATCAGGTCGAGATCGCGGTCGGGTTTCAGGTCGGCGATGGCGAGCACCTGGTCGAGCAGGCCGCGGTGCTGCGCGGTGACGCAGGTGCGGACCTCCACCGCGCCCGTGTCGGCGAGCGCGCGGATGACGGGGAATAGCTTGATCGCCTCGGGCCGGGTGCCGAAAACGACGAGGATCTTGGGTCTGGGCATGGGGACGAGGCTTAACGATTGGGGCTTAAGGGCGCGTCAATTGCCGTGACCCCCAACCGTCGATATGCGCGGCAGGCAACAGGAGGAACCATGACCCACAAGCCCGTCCGCAAGGCCGTCTTTCCCGTCGCCGGGCTCGGCACGCGCTTCCTGCCCGCGACCAAGGCGATGCCCAAGGAGATGCTGACGGTCGTCGACAAGCCGCTGATCCAGTACGCGGTCGAGGAGGCGCTGGAGGCGGGGATCGAGCAGATCATCTTCGTGACGGGCCGCGGCAAGGGCGCGTTGGAGGATCATTTCGACGTCTCGTACGAGCTGGAGGCGACGATGCGCGCGCGCGGCAAGTCGATGAGCGCGATCGAGGGCATCCGCCAGCGTCCGGGATCGCCCGTGTACGTCCGCCAGCAGGAGCCGCTGGGGCTGGGCCATGCGGTGTGGTGCGCGCGCGACATCGTCGGCGACGAGCCGTTCGCGGTGCTGCTGCCCGACGAGCTGATGGTGGGCGCGCCCAACTTCATGGCGCAGATGGTGGAGGCGTACGCACGAGTCGGCGGCAACATCGTCGGCGCGCTGGAGGTGCCGGACGACGAGACCGACAAGTACGGCGTGATCTCGCCGGGCCGCGTCGACGGACGGCTGACGGAAGTGGCCGCGCTGGTCGAGAAACCGGCGAAGGGCACCGCGCCGTCCAACCTGATGATCCCCGGGCGCTACATCCTCCAGCCGGAGGTGATGGCGGTGCTCGACAACCCGGTGAAGGGGGCAGGCGGAGAGATCCAACTGACCGACGCGATGGCGCAGCTGATCGGGCAACAGGCGTTCCACGGCTACACGTTCGACGGGCAGCGGTACGATTGCGGCGACAAGGCGGGCTACATCCAGGCGAACCTGGCGCTGGCGCTGGCGCGCACGGATATTGGGCCGGCGGTGCGCGATTTCGCGCGGGAGCTGCTAGGTTAATTCCGAGCCGCAGGCCGGGCAGCCAGGATCCTTGGGCAGTGTGAGCGTGCGGAAGCGGAGCGCGAGGAGGTCGACGAGCAGCAGCTTGCCCGCCGAGTCGTCGCCGAACGGCGCGACCGTGCGGATCGCCTCCAGCGCCGCCAGCGTGCCGAGCACTCCCGCCGCCGGGCCGAGCACGCCGTCCTCCGCGCACGAGCCGCCCTGCCGCTCGGGGGCGCCGCCCACGAAGCAGCGGTAGCAGGGTAGGGCGGGCTCCCAGCCGCGATAGACGGCGAGCTGGCCCTCGAACTGCGCCACCGACGCGGAGATCAGGGGCATGCGCATCGCCAGCGCGGCATCGGCGACGGCGAGGCGCGTGGCAAAATTGTCCGATCCGTCGATCACCGCATCGACCCCGGCAAGCAACTCGGTGGCGTTGCCAGCATCGATCCGTGCGGCCCGGCAGTCGACGGCGACGTGCGGGTTGAGGCGCGCCACCGCCGCGCGCGCCGCCTCGACCTTGAAGGATCCCGAGTCGGCAGTCGCGTAGATCGTCTGACGATGGAGATTGGAGGCGTCCACCCGATCGTGGTCGATCAGGATCAGCCGTCCGACGCCGGCACCCCCGAGATACTGGGTGGCGGGCGATCCGATCCCGCCCGCGCCCACCACCGCCACCGTCGCTGCGCTCAACTTCCCTTGCGCGCCGCCGCCGAATTCGCGCAGGACGATATGGCGGGCGTAGCGGGCGAGCTCGTCGTCGGTGAAATTCAACCCGTCCAACGATAGGTGACGACGTATCGGTACCAGCCCGGACGCAACGTGCGCTCGGCCGCCACCCGCCGCGCGAGCCGGAAGACGTAGCCGACGGTGAACTGCTCCACCGTCGCGCAGCCGATCGCCCGGGGCACGATCCGCTGCACCGCGCCGAGCGCGTCGACGAGCACCGCGACCGACGCGGCGATCCGCGCCTCGCCCGCGGCGGGCGGCGCGGCGCAGCGGCCGGCCGCGACCTCGCGCCGGACATAGCCCGATGGATCGAATACTCCGCGCGGCGAGGCGACGGGCAGGTCGGGCAGCGTCGCCCAATCGGTCGGCGGCAGGGTCGGGGGCGGGGCCGACGCCGCCTGGAGCAGAAGCGCGATCATCGCCCGGTCGATCCGAAACCGGCCGCGCCTCGCTCGGTTTCGTCCAGTGACGCGACCTCCTCGACCGCTGCGCGCGTCACCGCGGCGGGGACGAGCTGGGCGATCCGATCGCCGCGTTCCACCGCGAAGGGTTCGGAGCCCAGATTGGCCAGGATCACCTTGACCTCCCCCCGGTAGTCGCTGTCGATCGTGCCCGGCGTATTCAGGCAGGTTATCCCATGCCTGAGCGCGAGGCCGGAGCGCGGGCGGACCTGAACTTCGAAGTCCTCGGGAACCGCGATGCTGAATCCGGTGGCGACGGCCGCACGCGCGCCCGGTTCGAGCGTCAGATCCTCCGCGGCCACGACGTCCATACCCGCCGCCCCCGCGGTCGCATAGGCGGGCAGAGGCAGGCCCTGCCCGTGCGGCAGGCGGAACAGGTGAACCCGGATCACTGTAGCGTCTTACTGCATTTCGGCGATCGTTGCGACCCTGGATCGTTCGGGTGCGTTCAGGCCCGCAGCGCCGTCGCGATCCGGTCCGCCAACCGAGCAGCGACCGCCTGCTTGGGCAGACGCGGCCAATCTTCGACGCCGTCCGCGGTGACGAGGTGGACCGCGTTCGCATCGCCGCCCATCACATCGCCCGAAACGTCGTTGGCCACGATCCAGTCGGCACCCTTACGCGCGCGCTTGGCGACCGCGTGCTCGACGACGCGCTCGGTCTCGGCCGCGAAGCCCACAAGGAGATGCGGGCGAGCGGGCGAGCGTGCGAGCGCGGCAAGGATGTCCGGGTTCTCGACGAGCGTGAGCAAGGGGATCGCATCGCCCTTCTTGGTCTTATGCGCCGCCGCCTCGACGCGCCAGTCGGCGACGGCTGCGACCATCACCGCCACGTCGGCGGGAAGCGCCGCTTCCACAGCTGCGGCCATCTCGCGCGCGGTCTCCGTATCAACTCGGTCGACCCCAGCGGGGGTGGGAAGCGCGACGGGGCCGGCGATCAGCGTCACCCGCGCGCCGAGCGCCGCCAGCGCCCCCGCGACCGCGAAGCCCTGCCGCCCCGACGATCGGTTGGCGAGATAGCGCACGGGGTCGATCGGCTCGTGCGTCGGCCCCGCGGTGACGAGGGCGTGGCGACCAGCGAGCGGGCGGGGAGCGGGCATCGACATCGCCTCGATTGCGTCGGCGATGACCGGCGGCTCGGGCAGGCGGCCGGGTCCCCATTCGCCGCACGCCATCGCACCCTCATCGGGCTCCAGCACGCGCACTCCGTCGGCGCGGAGCCGTTCGACGTTGCGCTGCGTCGCCGGGTGCAGCCACATGCGCACGTTCATCGCGGGCGCGGCAAGGACGGGCTTGTCCGTCGCGAGCAGCAGCGTGGTCGCCAGATCGCCCGCCTGGCCGCCCGCCATGCGCGCGATAAGGTCGGCGGTGGCGGGGGCGACCACGACCAGATCGGCTTGGCGGCTGAGCTGGATATGGCCCATCTCATGCTCGTCCTTGAGGTCCCAGAGCGAGGTGTAGACCCGGTCCTCCGACAGGGCGGCGAGCGTCATGGGGGTGACGAAGTGCGACGCCCCCTCCGTCAAGACGCAGCGTACGGCGTGGCCGCGGCGGCGGAGCAGCCGGACGAGCTCGCAGGATTTGTAGGCGGCGATGCCGCCGCCGACGATCAGGAGGACCCGCTTCACCGGACCACCCGCGTGACGGTGATGCGCCTGCGTCTGCGCCGCTCGCCTACGCCCGCGCGTAGCAGGTCGCGCAGGCCGTCGGGCACGAAGGCGAGGCCGATCAGCAGCGGCCCGGCGACGAGCAACCCCCAGTAGAAGGTGTCCACGCGCCCGGCGACGCCGAGCAGCACCGCATAGATCGCAAACGTCGCCAGCGCGCGCGCGGCGAGCGGCTCGGCCCAGGCCGCCCAGCCGAACAGCGCGACGCCCACGAGCGGCGCGGCGAGCCAGAGCGGCAGGAGGCTGAGCGCGGTTGACAATGTCATCGTGCGGACGAAGAAGCCGAAGCCGAGCATACCCGACCAACCGGGCGAGGCCGGATCGAGCGGGCGGATCACCTGCGCGACCGCATGGGCGTGCGCCGCGACGGCAACCGCGAGCACTGCTGTCGCGAGCGCCCAGCCGATCGCCTCGCGCCGTTCGCCTTCGGTCCACGCCGCCGCCGCCATGACGGCGACATAGAGCGCGGCCGTCTCGCGTACCAGCATCGCCGCCAGCCCCAGCGCCGCCGCCTCCACCCAGCGGCCGCGCTGCCGCAGCGCGAGCGAGAGCGCGATCAGCAGCCCGGCCCAGATCTCGTGGAAATACAGGAGTTCGGCCTGGACGAAGACGAGCATGCCACCGCCCAGCAGCAGCAGCGCGACGATGCGCGGCGGCGCACGCCCGAAGGCCGGAGCGAGTCGAGCCCACCAGGCGAGCGCGACCGCCGCCGCGAGCGCGTAGAGCAGCGGCTCCGCCCCCCGATCGGGCAGGCGCGACTGCACCGCGGCCAGCGTCGGCAGCCGGAACGTCACAAAGGGACGTAACGGGTAATCGCCGGCCCGGAGCGCTTGCGCGGTGACGGTGTAATAATCGCCGCCGCCGCGCATCTGTTCGACGATCGTCTGGTACAGGACGACGTCCGCCTGGTCTTCGGCGCGGTTCGCCGGGTCGCCGCTGACCGGCGGCGGGGAGGGCGAGCGGAGCGCGAGCAGGCAGGCGGCGAGCAGGAACACGAGTAGCGCCAGCGCAATCCGGGCGTGCCCGGGGGAGAGCGCGGCGAAGCGGGTCGGGCCTGCGGTCCACCAGGCCCTGCGCGCGGGCGTCATCCGGCCAGCATCACCGTTGCCCCCACGCCGAGCGCGGCGGCGGCGGCGGCGGCCGCGACGGCGGCGTAGCGCCAGCCGATGCGCGCCCCGATGATCTCGACCTGTGCGAGCGGGAGCGGTGGAGGCGCGCCGCCGGGCGGGGGCAGGAACCGGGTCTCGAGCCGACGGACGAGCTCGGGCAGCTTCGCGAGCGTGCGCAGGTCGGCGACCAGGCGGTTGGCAACGACCGCCTCGGGGCCGAGCTCGCCGCGGACCCAGTCCTCGATCAGTGGCTGGGCGACTTCCCACATGTTGATGTCGGGATCGAGCGAGGTGGCGACGCCCTCGACGACGATCATCGTCTTTTGAAGCAGCAGCAGATGCGGCTGCGTCGCCATGTCGAAATCGCGCGTGATCGAGAACAGCGTGTCGAGCATACCCCCCATCGACATGTCCTTGACGGGCAGGCCGCGCATCGGCTCGCCGACCGCGCGCAATGCGGTAGCGAACTCGGCGAGGTTGTGGTGGGGGGGGACGTAGCCCGCCTCGAAATGGATCTCGGCGACGCGGACGTAGTCGCCGGTGATCAGGCCGTAGAGAATTTCGGCGAGCCAGACGCGGGCGCGACGGTCGATGCGGCCCATTATACCAAAATCGATCGCGGCGATGCGATCGCCGGGCACCGCGAACAGGTTGCCCTGGTGCATGTCGGCATGGAAATGCCCCTCGACGATCGCCTGGCGCAGGAACGCGCGGACGAGCAGGCGGGCGAGCCTGGCCGGGTCGTAGCCCGCCGCGACGAGGGCCGGGCGGTTCGACAGCTTGATCCCGTCGATCCATTCGAGCGTCAGTACGCGCGTGGTGGATCGCGCCCAGTCGATCTTCGGGATCACGAAGTCCGGCTCGGCGGTCATCTGCTCGGCCAGTTCGGAAGCCGACGCCGCTTCGCGGCGGAAATTCAGTTCGCGCAAGGTCCAGCGTTTGAAGGTCGCGACCGTCAGGCGGGGGCGCAGGCGCGCGGCCTCGCCGCCC
>CAXTFF010000098.1:0-7479 GCA_964243325.1 uncultured Sphingomonas sp. | reverse complement strand
ATCGCCGCCTCGACCTTGCGGCGGGCCTCGAGCGACAGGCTGCCGTGATGGACGCCGATGGGGAGACCCTGGTCGTTCGCCTTCCACAGATCCTGGAAGATCAGCTCGGCGAGGCTCCTGGTATTGCAGAAGACGATGGAGGTGCGGTGGCGCTCGATCTCGCGCATGACCTGCGCGGCCGCGTAGCGGCCGGAATGGCCCGACCAGGGGATGCGGTCCTCGGGCAGCAGGATCGAGATGTCGGGGTCCGCGCCGGGCTCGCCGCGCACAAGGGAGACGCGATCGATGTCGCCGTCGGGGGCGAGCCAGGCGCGGTAGCCGTCGGGGTCGGCGACCGTCGCCGACAGCGCGACGCGGCGCATGGCGGGCGCGATCCGCTGGAGCCGCGCCATGCAGAGCGACAGCAGGTCGCCGCGCTTGCCGGTGGCGAAGGCGTGGACCTCGTCGACGACGAAGGTCTTCAGCCCCGCGAACATGGTGAACGAGTCCGGGTAGCTCAGCAGGAGCGACAGGGATTCGGGCGTGGTGAGGAGGATCTGCGGTGGGCGCACGCGCTGGCGGGCGCGGCGGTCGGACGGCGTGTCGCCGGTGCGCGTCTCGACGCGGATTGCGAGGTCCATCTCGGCAACGGGCGCGAGCAGGTTGCGCTGGATGTCGACCGCCAAGGCTTTCAGCGGCGAGACGTAGAGCGTGTGGAGGCCCTCGGCGGGGTGCTCGATCAGGTCGACGAGCGTGGGGAGGAAGCCCGACAGCGTCTTGCCCGCGCCCGTTGCCGCGACGAGCAGCGCGTGGCGGCCGGCGCGGGCCTCGTCCAGCATCGCGAGCTGGTGACGGCGCGGTCGCCAGCCCTTGCCGGCGAACCAACCTTCAAGCGGTTCGGGTAGGCCGGTCAGCGCTTGGTGCGATCCACCGGGTCGCCGTCATACAGGTCCTTGGTCGCCTGCTCGGTGCGGTCGAGCGTGCGCCTGGACGTCTTGTTGTTGCGCATCGCCCAGGCGATCACGAGCCCGAGCACGATGATGCCCCCGCCGATCATCACGCCCCATAGCCCGCCCGCGAAACCCATCACCGAAACTCCCTATCCGCAATCGTTACGCCCAACGACGGGGCGGGCCCAAACGATCCACTTGCGCCGATCCCGGCACCGCGCGCCCTCCTCGCGCGTAGTGCGGGCATGGCGAAACTCGGCGACTGGCTCGAACCCCACCCGCACGGCATCTACGTGCGGCCCGCCGACGCCTGGATCGACCCCTCGCGGCCGCAGCCGCGCGCGCTGGTGACGCACGGCCATGCCGACCATGCGCGCGGCGGGCACGGCGCGGTGTGGGCGACGCCCGAAACGCTCAGCATCATGGAGGCGCGCTACGGCCCGCAGGAGGAGCGGCCGGTCGCCTACGGCGAGACGATCCGGATAGGCGAGGTGGAGATCGGCTACGTTCCGGCGGGCCACGTGCTCGGCTCCGCGCAGATCGTGATGGACTACCGCGGCGAGCGGATCGTGGTGTCGGGCGATTACAAGCGCAGGCCCGACCCGACCTGCGCGCCGTTCCAGCCGGTCGGGTGCGACGTGTTCGTGACGGAGGCGACGTTCGGGCTGCCCGTGTTCCGCCACCCCGACACGGGCGACGAGATGGACAAGCTGCTGGCGCGGCTCCACGCCAACCCCGACCGCTGCGTGCTGGTCGGGGCCTATGCGCTCGGCAAGGCGCAGCGCGTCATCGCCGAGCTGCGCGGGCGGGGGCACGCGGCTCCCATCTACCTCCACGGCGCGCTGGTGCGGCTATGCGAGCTGTACCGCGCGCACGGCGTCGAGCTCGGCGAGCTGCGGCCGGCGACCGACACTCCCAAGGCGGAGATGGCGGGGCGCGTGGTGATGTGCCCGCCGTCGGCGCTCAACGACCGCTGGACCAGGCGGCTGCCCGACCCGATCACCGCCATGGCGTCGGGCTGGATGCGCGTGCGCCAGCGTGCGCGGCAGAAGAACGTGGAGCTGCCGATCATCCTGTCCGACCATGCCGACTGGGACGAGCTGACCGAAACGCTGACGGAGATCTCCCCTAAGGAGGTGTGGGTCACACACGGCCGCGAGGACGCGCTGGTCCATTGGTGCATGACCCGCCAGATCAGGGCGCGGGCGCTGCATCTGGTGGGCATGGAGGACGAGGACGAGTGAGGCTCAGGCCGCGGCGCCCGCATCCTCGGCGAACAGCCACCGCTCCGCCTCCGCTTCATCGGTGAATACCCGGGCGTCGCGCCCGCCGATCGCGCGTTGAAGCTGCATCCGCGCGAGAGCGGAGGCGACCACGAAGGCGAGGCGGCGCGAGCGATGGGAGGGATCTGACAGGAACGCCCCCCAGCGCGCGACGACGTCCTGGCTCTGGATCGCCATGGCGCGGACGTCGTTGATCGTCAGCGGCCCGCCCTTCCGGCCAAGACCGAGCCGCCGATGCGCGCCCACGAGCTCGGCCTGGAAGCGGTCGATATCGGCCACGCCGAAGAAGCCCGCCATGCGGACGCGGACCAGATCGCGCGCGGGTTCCAGGTCGATCGAGTAGCTGGCCGGAGACATGCGGATGGACATGCGCGCCGAACGGCTACCATTCCGCTAACGGCGCGGGGCGGTGCTACGCCCCGATCAACGTCCGCTGGCGACGGCGCTGGACCGAGCTGCCGATGCCGATCGCCTCGCGGTACTTGGCGACGGTCCGCCGGGCGAGGTCGAACCCTTGCGCCCGGAGCAGGTCGACGAGCGTGTCGTCGGACAGCACGGCCGCGCCTTCGGCCGTGACGAGGCGGCGGATCGCGCTCTTGACCGCCTCGGCCGACGCGCCCTCGCCGCCGCCCGTGGAGGCCACGCCGCTGGTGAAGAAGTATTTGAGCTCGAACGTGCCGCGCGCGCACGACAGGTACTTGTTCGAGGCGACGCGGCTGACGGTCGATTCGTGCATCCCGATCGCCTCGGCGACGCGGGCGAGCGTCAGCGGCTTCAGCTGGGTGACGCCGCGCAGGAAGAAGCCCTCCTGCGCGCGGACGATCTCGGTCGCGACCTTGACGATGGTGCGCTGGCGCTGGTCGAGCGCCTTGGTCAGCCAGTTCGCGCCTTGGAGGCAGTCGGTCAGCCACGCCTTGGACGCCTTGTCCTGGGGGCCGCGCGACAGTTCGGTGTAATAGGCTCGGTTGACGAGGACGCGGGGCAGGGTGGCGGCGTTGAGTTCGATCGCCCAGCCGGCCCCCGTGCGCGCGACGAACAGGTCGGGGGTGACGCTGACCGAGGGTTCGCCGCCATAGCGGCAGCCGGGCTTGGGATCGTAGCCGCGCAGCTCGCGGATCATGTCGGCCATGTCCTCGTCGTCGACGTGGCAAAGGCGCTTCAGGCGGCCGAGCTCGCCGCGCGCGAGCAGGTCGAGATGGTCGATGAGCCTGGCCATGGCCGGGTCGTACCGGTCGGCCTCGCGCGCCTGGAGCGCGATGCATTCGGCCAGGTCGCGCGCGCCGACGCCGGTGGGGTCGAGCGTGTGGATCACGCCCAGCGCGCCCTCGACGCGGGCGAGGGGCACGGACAGGCGGTCGGCGATCTCGCGCAGGGGCACGGTCAGGTAGCCGCACTCGTCGATCTGGTCGATCAGATGCTGCGCGATCAGCAGGTCGACGCCCGCCAGCAGCGGGCCGATCTGGGCCAGGAGATGGTCGGCCAGGCCGGGCGCCGCGGCGGCGAAGGCGTCGAGGTCGAGCCCGTCCTCCGAGCCGCCCGCGCCGCCGCCCGCGCCGTTCAGGCCGAGCGCGCCGTCCAGGCCGAAGCCGCCGTCGGCGACCGAGTCCTGCTGGTGCGACTCGGTGGCGTAGTCGAGGTCGAGCGCGGGCTCGGCGGCCGCGTCGCCGGTCAGGACCGTGTCGGCGGCCGCGCGCTCGGCGGCGGGGCGCTCGGGTTCGGGCGCGTCGGACGGCTCGGCCGCGCCCGTCTCCAGCAGCGGGTTCCTCTCGACCTCCTCGGCGATGAAGGCCTCGATCTCCAGGTTGGACAGCGCCAGCAGCTTGATCGCCTGCTGCAGCTGGGGCGTCATCACCAGCGATTGCGACTGCCGCAGGTCGAGGCGCGGAGCCAAGCTCATGGCTAGAGCGAGAAGCCCTCGCCAAGATACAGCCGCCGCACGTTGGCGTCGTTGACCAGGTCGGCGGGCGAGCCGGAGAACAGCACGCGCCCGTCATAGATGATGTAGGCTCGGTCGACGATGTCGAGCGTCTCGCGGACATTGTGGTCGGTGATGAGCACGCCGATCCCGCGCTCCTTGAGCTGGCACACCAGGTCGCGGATGTCGGCGATCGAGATCGGGTCGATGCCCGCGAACGGCTCGTCGAGCAGGATGATCGACGGGTCGGCGGCGAGCGCGCGGGCGATCTCGGCGCGACGGCGCTCGCCGCCCGACAGCGCCATGGCGGCGGCCCCGCGCAGCTTGGTCAGGCCGAACTCGTCGAGCAGCTTGTCGAGCTTGGCGGCGCGGGCTTGCGCGTTCGGCTCGGCGAGCTCGAGGACGGAGAGGATGTTCTTCTCGACCGACAGCCCGCGGAAGATGGAAGTCTCCTGCGGCAGGTAGCCCAGGCCCAGGATCGCGCGGCGGTACATGGGCAGGCCGGTGATGTCCTCCCCGTTCAGCATGATGCGGCCCGAATCGGGCTTCACCAGCCCCATGACCGAATAGAAGCAGGTGGTCTTGCCCGCGCCGTTGGGGCCGAGCAGCCCGACCACCTCGCCCCGCGCGATCGACACGGACACGTCGCTCAGCACCACGCGCTTGTCGTAGGACTTGGCGATGGAGACGACCTCCAGCCCTCCCGGCGCGTCGAGCGTCCGGTCGAGGGTGGCGGGGGAGGTCAGGGCGTCCATGATGGGCTCGCTTCTCGGCTCGGCTGGTTAACGACGCGTTACCACGTGGCCGATTGGCACGGAACCTGCCCTAACATCCCGGCCGGGGGAAGCCGCCCGCGACGAAGTGGGGTCAAGCGGGGCCGGCCGCTCAGCGCTTCGGGACGGAGAAGGTACCCGTGACGCGGCCCGGCGTCCGCGTCACGCCGTCGGGCGCCGTCGTCGCCGACCCGCCCGATCCCACCGACGACCCGTCGATCACCGCGCGGCCCGTATCCAGATTGATCGTCAGCCGCCCGCCGTTGACCGTGTTCGCGCCCTGGTTGAGCGTCACCGCGCCCAGCATGGTGATGATCCGGCGGTTGAGGTCGTACACGGCGTAGGACGACCGCGCGGTCTGGTCGGGACGGCGCACCGTCACGCCCCCGCTGGCGTCCAGGCGCGACACCTGCGGGGAGCCGTCGAGCACCTGGCCCGTATAGGCCACCGTCATGCGTCCGGCGTTCAGCGTCATGTCCGCCTGGCGGACGACGACGTCGCCCGACAGCACGCCGCGGTTGGCGCGGTCCTGCAGTTCGATGACGCGCGCGGAGAAATCGATCGGCGCGTTGGAATCGTGGCGCACCTGCGCCGCGGCCGAGCCCGCCAGAAGGAGGGCGAGGGGGAGGAGCGCGCGCATCGGTCCTACTTCGCCCCTTGCCGGTCGATCCGCAAGCGGGCGTGTCCTTCCAACCGGACGACGCGCGATGCCAGATCGGCGCGCATCGTGTCGGCCGAGAAACGCCCCTGCGGCGTGCTGCCCGTGACGGCGCCCGTGCCCGTCAGCCTGCGCCGCGCCAGGTCGGCGACCGCATCGCTGGTGTCGAGCCGGTAGCCGTCGGCCGCGCGGAACGCGACCGGCCCGTCGATGCGCACCTGCTCGGCCGCCATGTCGTAACGTCCTTGATCGGCGCGGAGCGTCGCCAGCCCCTCGGGCAGTTGCAGCCGCGCGGCGAGCGCGTTCAGCTCCACGACGGGCTCGGCGGAACTGCGCTGCACCGCGCTGCCCGCGTCGAGCGTGAAGGCGCGGCCGCGCGCGTCCTGGCCGCGGTAGCGCGCCGACCGGATGCGCAGCCGCTCGCGCGCGACCTCCACCTTGTTCTTGTCGAGCACGAACGACACGTCGCCCGACGCGGTCAGCGGGGCCATGACCAGGAACGCGGCGAGCACGCCGATACTCATGGGAAGGACGACGCGCAGGCCCTTGACCACTTTGTCGCGCGAGCCGCCCGGCGCGGCGCGGCGCTGGCGGCGCGAACGATCGACCAGCGCGGTGTCAGATGTGCGCAAAGACGTCGACCTCCGGCCAGCCCGCCAGGTCGAGGTCCGCGCGGTGGGGGAGGAAGTCGAAGCAGGCGCGCGCCAGATCCGCGCGGCCCTCGCGGTTCAGGCGGCGGTCGAGCTCGTCGCGCAGGCGGTGGAGGTAGCGCACGTCGGACGCGGCGTATTCCTTCTGCGCGTCGCTCAGATGGTGGCTGCCCCAGTCGGAGGATTGCTGCTGCTTGGACAGCTCCACGCCCAGCAGCTCGCGCACGATCTCCTTCAGGCCGTGCCGGTCGGTGTAGGTGCGCACCAGCCGCGACGCTATCTTGGTGCAGTATACGGGCGCGGCGACCGTGCCGAGGTAGTGCCGGATCGCCGCCAGGTCGAAGCGCGCGAAATGGTAGAGCTTGACCCGCGCCGGGTCGCCCAGCACCGCGCGCAGCTCGGGCGCGGCATAGTGGCTGCCGGGCGCGAACTTGACCAGATGCTCGTCGGGCCCGCCGTCCGACAGCTGCACCACGCACAGCCGGTCGCGCGGGGTCAGGAGGCCCATCGTCTCGGTATCGACGGCGATCGCCGCGCCCGGGGCGAACAGGCCGGGGGGTAGGTCTTCTTGGTGGAGGTGCACGGTCATCGCGCCGGTCCTAGCGGCGCGGGCCGCGTCACTCAATGCTCGCTATGAGGCGTCCGCCTGTGGTTCGCGGGCCACGGTGGCGCACAGATCGCGATCCGATGCCGGTGCGGTTGGAATATTTCGTTCGCTCGGGCTTGACGAAACCGCTATGTATCATTGGAGTGCCGCAGGAAGTTTGCGTGCGCCGCCCCCATGCGTTCGTCCGGCGCGGGGTTCGGTCATGGTCACGGGCGAACCGGGAAGACGATCAGGGTTATGAGTTTCGACAAGGGTGGCCGCGGGAACCGTGGCGGGCGCGGGCGCGACAAGCGCGACGGCTTCGGCGGCGGCGATAGCGAGTTCGGCGGCGGCAGCGGCGGCAGCAGCTTCGGTGGCGGCGGGGATCGCTTCGGTGGCGGCGGCGGCTTCGGCGGCGGAAGCAGCTATGGCGGCGGCGGCAGCAGCTTCGGCGGTGGCGGCGGCGGGTTCCGCAGCGGCGGCGGTGGCGGCGGCTTCTCGGGCGGCGGCGGCGGTGGGTTCGGCGGCGGCGGCGGTGGAGCCGGTCGCGGCATGCCCCCCCAGGTCGTCGGCGAGGGCACGGGCGTGGTCAAGTTCTTCAACGCGCAAAAGGGCTTCGGCTTCGTTGTGCGCGACGACGGCGGCGAGGACGTGTTCGTGCATATCTCCGCGGTCGAGCAGGCGG
>CAXTFF010000097.1:3802-7507 GCA_964243325.1 uncultured Sphingomonas sp. | reverse complement strand
CGTCGTCCGAGCTGAACGCGGGCGACATCCGCCTCGACACGCGCAGCGGCAAGGTGACGCGCGCGGGCGAGCCGATCAAGCTGACCGCGCAGGAGTACAAGCTGCTCAGCTACCTGCTCCACCACAAGGGCAAGGTGGTCAGCCGCACCGAGCTGATCGAGCATATCTACGACCAGGATTTCGACCGCGATTCGAACACGATCGAGGTGTTCGTGACGCGGATCAGGAAGAAGCTGGGGCAGGACGTGATCACCACGATCCGGGGCCTGGGCTACAGCCTCGACGAGCCGGCTTGAGGAACTAACCGTGGCGACGATGGCCGACCGGCTTCGCGGCCAGCCGTCGCGCACCACCGGCTCCCTCTCCCGCCGGATGATCTTCACGGCGGCGGCGTGGATCGCCATCCTGCTGCTGGGTGGCGGCTTCGCGCTCGACCGGGTGCTGAAGGCGGCGATCACGCAGAATTTCGACGATCAGCTCGAATATGTCCTCCAGTCGCTGCTCCTCACATCGGAGGTGGGGCCGGACGACGAGGTGATCTTCAACCGCGAGCCCGCCGACCAGCGTTTCCTGGAGCCCGGATCGGGCGCCTATTGGCAGGTGTCGGCGCGGGGCAAGGAGACATTCCCGTCGCGCTCGCTGTGGGACCGCCAGCTCGCCTACGGCCGCGTCCATGACGACCGCGAGGTCCATGTCTACGACAGCGCGCAGTTTCCCGAGGAGAAGCTGCGGGTCGCCGAGCGCGACGTGACGCTGCCGGGATCGCCGACCAAATGGCGGTTCCAGGTGGCGCAGAGCCGCGAAGCGCTGGACGAGCAGATCGCGGTGCTCAGGCGGACGCTGGTGCGGTCGTTCGCGCTGCTGGCGCTGGGGTTGATCATCCTGGCGGCGCTGCAGACGCTGTACGGGCTGTGGCCGCTCAGGAAGGTGCGCGACGAGATCGCCCGGATGCGCGCGGGCGTGTCGAACCGTATCGGATCGGCGATGCCCGACGAGGTCGCGCCCATGGTCGACGAGCTGAACGCGCTGGTCGAGCATAACGAGCGCCAGGCGGAGGAGGCCAGGCGGCACGCGGGCAATCTGGCGCACGCGCTCAAGACCCCGCTCACGGTCATCATGAACGCCGCGACGGCGCACGCTGACGATCTGGCGGAGACGGTGGTGCGCGAGGCCAGGACGATGCGCCGCCAGGTCGACCACCACCTCGCCCGCGCCCGCGCGGTCGGCAGGCGCGGCTCGGCGCACAGCCGGGCCGATGTCTGGCCCAGCCTGGAGTCCGTCGAACGCGCGGTCGGGCGGCTCTACCGCCACGTCCGCATCGACGTCGACGGACCGCGCGAGCTGCAGGTGCATGTCGAACGGCAGGACTTGGACGAGATGCTCGGCAACCTGATCGAGAACGCGGCCAAGTACGGCGGCGGCAGCGTGTTCACCACGGTCGGCGCGCAAGCCGGGTTCGTCGAGTTCCTGGTCGAGGATGACGGTCCGGGGATCCCGGCGGAGGAGCGGGGGCGCATCTTCGACCGCGGCGTCAGGCTGGATACCGGCAAGCCGGGAACGGGGCTGGGCTTGGCGATCGTACGCGACGTGGCGGAGATCTACGGCGGGACGGTGGCGCTGGAGGAGAGCGAGGACCTGGGCGGGTTGCTGGTGCGGTTGCGGTTGCCGGCGGCGACCTAGGCGGCCGCGCGCACCTCGCCCATCACGCCCGCCGTGATCGCCAGGCTCCGCTTCCTCGCCTCGTGATCGAACATCGCGCTGGCGACCAGCACCTCGTCCACGCCCGTCCGCGCGACGAACGCGGCGATCCCGCGCGCCACCGTCGCGGGCGATCCGACCGCCGAGCATTGCAGCACGTGATCCAGCATCGCCGCGCCTTGCGGCCCCAGGCTCTCGCGGTAGCCGTCCACCGGCGGGGGCAGCGGGCCGGGCGCGCCGGTGCGGAGCGCCACGAACGCCTGCTGCTGCGAGCTGGCGAGATAACGCCCTTCCACGTCCGTCTCGGCCGCGAACACGTTCATCGCCGCCATCGCGTAGGGACGCGCCATCGTCGGCGACGGCCGGAAGTCGCGGCGGTAGATCGCCATGGCCATGTCGAGCGAATCGGGCGCGAAATGGGACGCGAAGGCGAAGGGCAGGCCGAGGGCGGCGGCGAGCTGCGCGCCGAAGGTGCTCGATCCCAGGATCCACATCTGAGGGTTCGCGCCCGCGCCGGGCGTCGCGCGGATGCCCGTGCTCCCGTCGTCGGCGAAATAGCTCTGCAATTCCATGACGTCGCGCGGGAAGTCGTTCGCGTCGCTCGTCAGCGTCCGGCGCATCGCGCGCGCCACGCGCTGGTCCGATCCCGGCGCGCGGCCCAGGCCCAGGTCGATCCGGCCGGGGAAGAGCGCGTCGAGCGTCCCGAACTGCTCGGCGACGACGATCGGCGCGTGGTTGGGCAGCATGATCCCGCCCGCGCCGACCCGGATCGTGCTCGTCGCGCCCGCGACGTGCGCGACGACGACGGCGGTCGCGGCCGACGCGATCCCGTCCATCCCGTGATGCTCGGCCACCCAGTAGCGGTGGAAGCCGAGCGCTTCGGCATGGCGCGCGAGGTCGGCGGCGGCCGCGAGCGCGCCCGCGACGGTGCCGCCCTGCGTGACGGGGACGAGATCGAGGAAGGAATAGCTGGTCATGGCGTCCAAGATGGGCGCTTTCCGCTAGAATGCGAACCCGTACCGCACCGCCATCCCGCGGTCGTCCGGTCCATGCGAGACGTGCCCCGGATCGCGCCGCCAGAACAGGTTCCCTTCGAGCGTTCCGGTCCCGAGCGGGAGCGCGTAGCGCGCCTCCACGTCCAATTCGCGGCCGGCCGGGGCCAGGCTCAGCGACCGGCGCGTCCAGGCGTCCACACGACGTTCGGCGTAGCTCCAGTCGGTCGGCAACACGAGGTCGAGCCCGCCGTCCGCGACCCGCAAAGGCTGGGCGATGCGCAGGCCCGCGCCGTCGCCCGGCGTGAACAGTCCCGCAGCGCCGACATCGGCCGACCACGCCGCCGAGCGCAGCAGCCCGCCGCCGTCCAGCCCGCTCAGCCGCGCGGTCGTCCAGCCCCGGCGGTAGCCGCCGCCCAGCGTCCAGCCGCTCCCCGCGTCGATCCGCGTCCCCAAGTCGGCGAACCAGCTCGTGCCCGCCGGGCCGCCGAGCGCCGCGCCCATCCGCGCGCCGAGCAGCGTGCCGCGTTCCGCCAACCGGCTGCCCGTCAGCGTCGCGGCGACCGGCCCGATGCGCCGGTCGAGCGTCAGCGCCACCCGGTCGTAGCCCGAGCGCCGCCAGGCCGTTCCGCCCCGCGCCTCCTCCTCACGGCGCCAGGAGACGCGGCCCGATTCGGCGGCGGCCATCACGCCCAAGCTTCCGAAGCGGTAGCGGATCGCCGCGGCGCCGTCCGCGCCCGCGTCGAAGCCGTGCCCGCCCGCCCCGGCGATCAGGAACGCCGGTTCCGCGCTCCCGCTCAAGCGCGCGCCGAGCGTCTGGCCGCCCGTGCCGAACCCCAAGGCGAAGCTCGCGCCTGAGCCTAGCCGACGCGTGATCGATCCCGCGACCATGCGCGCCGCGTCCGCGTCGCCCGGCGCAAGCTCCGTCCGGCGGAGCAGGGGCCCCCCGCCGCCCGTCGGCGCGAGCGTCATCGCCACGCTCGTCGTATCGTCCGCCAGACCGACGCTGCGCATG
>CAXTFF010000097.1:0-3792 GCA_964243325.1 uncultured Sphingomonas sp. | reverse complement strand
GCGACCTTGGCACCGATTCCCGGCCAGGACGGCGCGCGCGTCGGCGCATCGCGCCGGAGCCCGTCGCCCAGATCGATCGCGAAGGCGCGCGAGAAGCCGTCCAGGATCACCGCGCCCGCGCCGCCCGCGCGCGCGTCGCCCATCGGCGCCGACAGCGTGCCGCCGCCCGCCCCGATCGACACCGCCGCGCCCGATCCGGCGAGCGTCACGGCGCCGACCGGCTGGAACGCGCGCGACAGGTCGAGCACGCCGCGCCCATAGACCGGGTCGGTCCCGGCCGCGCCCACGTCGCGCGCGGTGGTGAGCAGCAGCTCGACGATCTGCGCGCCCGACAGGTTCGGGAACGCCTGCGCCAGCAACGCCGCCGCGCCCGAGATCTGCGGCGCGGCGAACGAGGTGCCCGACCACAGGAAGGGCGTTCCCGCCTCGTCGGGCGCGCGCACCCGCTCGCCTGCCGCCGCCAGGAAATGCGCCGCGCCCGATCCCGCCCGGTCGCTGAAATCCGACACGGCGTCGCCCGCGTCGACCGATCCGGCGATGACCACCTGCCCGCGCGCGACCCCCGCGTCCGTCGCGACGAGCGCGAAGGGGTCGGGATCGGGCGTCGCGTCGTTCCCCGCCGCGATCACGATCACCAGTCCGGCCGCGGTCGCCCGCCCGATCGCCTCGCGCAGGGAGGGCGGCATGGGGTCGCCGCCGCCCAGCGATATGTTGACCACGCGCGCGCCCGCCAGCCGGGCGGCGTCCACCCCGCGCGCGATCGCGTCCGTGCCGAAGCGGCAGCCGGTCTCGTCGTCGTCGACCACCTCGGTCGCGCACGAGCCCGGCCTGTCGGCCCGGAGCGCGATCAGCGTCGACTCGTACGCGACGCCGTGCGTGCCCGTGCCGTTGCGCCGCCCCGCGATCGTGAACGCGACGGCGGTGCCGTGGCCGCTCTGGTCGTCGGCGTCCGCATTGCCCGCCACGTCGCGCGACGCGTCGGACAGCCGCCCGGCGAACTCCTCGGACTGCAGGTCGACGCCCGTATCGATCACCGCGACGCCGACGCCCGCCCCGGTCGCGCGCCGCTGATAGGCGGCGAGCGCGTTCATCGACACCGCGCCCACCGTCGCGCGGTATTCGGGCGTGTCCACGCCCGTCGCGGGCGGGGTCGGCGTGGGGGTAGGGGTCGGCGTGGGGACCGGCGTCGGCGTCGGGTCGGGCGTCGCGGCGGGCGGAGGCGGCGTGGACCGGGTCCCGCCCCCGCCGCCGCATGCGCCCAGCGTCAGGGCCGCCGCGCCGACGCCGACGCGCCACCCCCATCCCGCCATCACGCCCACTCCCGCCAAGCCGCCCCGTTCCGCCGATCGCGTCCGGGTTCATCGCAAGGAAACGGGTGGCCGTCCATCGCTCTTGCCGCCCCCGGCCCCGCATCCTAGACGCCGCCCCGATGATCCCCGCACTCGCCCATATCGACACGTGGATCTTCGATCTCGACAACACGCTCTACCCGGCTCGGTCCAACCTGTTCGAGCGGATCGACGCGCGGATGACCGCCTATGTCGCGCGGCTGCTGGACGTCGACCCGGTCGAGGCGCGCCGCGTGCAGAAGCTGTATTTCCACGGCCACGGCACCACGCTCGCCGGGCTGATGGCGGAGCACGACGTCGATCCGCAGGACTTCCTGGCCGACGTCCACGACATCGAGATGGACGTGCTGGAGCACGACGCCCCGCTCGCCGCCGCCCTGGCGCGGCTGCCGGGGAGGAAGCTGGTCTTCACCAACGGCGACCGGCCCTATGCCTTGAAGGTGCTCGACCGGCTGGGGTTGGGCGGGAGCTTCGAGGGCGTCCACGACATCGTCGCGATGGAGCTCCGCCCCAAGCCCGATCCGGGCGCGTACCGGGGGCTGTGCGACGCCTTCGCCGTCGATCCGACGCGCGCGCTGTTCGTCGAGGACATGGCGCGCAACCTGCCCCCGGCCAAGGCGATCGGGATGACCACCGTGTGGGTCGATAACGGGTCGGAGCAGGCGCCGGGCGCGACGCCCGACGGCATCGACTACCGCATCGCCGAGCTCGGCCCCTGGTTGCACGAGATACTGGAGCCCGCATGACCGACCTGTCCGCCACGATCGACGCCGCCTGGGAGGCGCGCGACACGCTGGGGTTCGCCACGACGGGCGAGGTGCGCGACGCGGTGGAGGGGGCGCTCGGGCTGCTCGACCGGGGCGAGGCGCGCGTGGCGGAACCGGACGGCGAAGGCGGCTGGCGGGTGAACCAGTGGCTCAAGAAGGCGGTGCTGCTGTCCTTCCGCCTCACCGACAACCGGGTCATGCCCGGCGGCTTCGACAAGGTAGCGTCCAAATGGGAGGGCTGGGGCGAGGCCGAGTTCCGACGGGCGGGCTTCCGCGCGGTGCCGGGCGCGGTGGTCCGGCGCGGGGCGTTCGTGGGCAAGGGCGCGATCCTGATGCCCTCCTTCGTCAATATCGGCGCCTATGTCGGCGAGGGGACGATGGTCGACACCTGGGCCACGGTCGGGTCGTGCGCGCAGATCGGCCGCAACGTCCATCTGTCGGGCGGCGCGGGGATCGGCGGAGTGCTCGAGCCGCTCCAGGCCGACCCGGTCGTGATCGGGGACGGCGCGTTCATCGGCGCCAGGTCGGAGGTCGCGGAGGGCGTGCGCGTCGGCGAGGGCGCGGTCTTGTCGATGGGCGTGTACCTCGGCGCGTCCACCAAGATCATCGACCGCGCGACGGGCGAGGTCCACCGCGGCCACGTGCCCCCCTATTCGGTCGTGGTGCCCGGGTCGACGGGCGGGAACCTGGGCCTGTACTGCGCGGTGATCGTCAAGCGGGTGGACGCGCGGACGCGGAGCAAGACGAGCATCAACGAGCTGCTACGCGACTGAGCGGCGGGCCGGAAGGTCACTAAGTTCACGCCAAGAACGCGTGGGCGGCGGGGCGAAGGTAACGAAGGTAACGCTATTACGCCGTTTCGGCGTGGTGGGCCGGGCGATCGGCTCGATCGCCGGACGGCTTCCTGCACGGGTGTCAAAGAGCGCGGGTGTGTCCCGAGTCGCGGGCGGGTCTGGCAGGCTAAGGTCCTGTAGGACAGCGGTTTCGCGAGTGTTCCCTCTCGACCCATTGCGGACATTCACCGCAAATCTACCATCGACGCTGAACTGCGATTTGGTGGCGCGCGAACCCCCCATGCGCGCCAACCCGGCTGTTGCCAACGTCTGTGGAGCCATCTACCTTTCCGAGTGTTGCTTCGGCAGGAGGTCCAGTCATGCGGCGCGATATACTCATCTGTGGGGCAGTCCTCTTGATGGCGGAAGCACCAGCTTTCGCTCAAAACAGTGCTTACGCTCGCTCGGTCGGAGCGGCTCCCGTGCTGAGGCCCCGTACAGACGCCCGCATGCCGCCGATCGTATTTACATCGCGAGCGCTCATCGAGCAGGATTATCGCTACGGTCTCGATCGGCTCCGTAGAACCGCGTTGAAGCAGCAGGCGGCGGGCGGCGGAGTACTCGCCGCTGAAAGCATCGCCCGCCTCCAAGCCGGGCTCGACAAGTTGAACATGGTCCGCCAACGGGAACTCCGGCTTCTCCAGCGCTCCTGATCAATCGGACCGACAATCGGTTAGAGCCGGGCGACCGGCCGTCGAGCGAGGGTCAGGTCAAGGACTCGCTGCGCTCGATTGCGGAGGCGTCGCCAGCCCTCCCTACTCCCTGAACCGCCGCAAAGACCGCTTCCGCATTGCGCCGATCATCGGCGAAGGCCGGACCAGCCGTTACGGACCAGACCAACAG
>CAXTFF010000096.1:0-7706 GCA_964243325.1 uncultured Sphingomonas sp. | reverse complement strand
GTCCTGCTCCTGGGGTCCGCGTCTGGAGCTGTTCAGCCGCGGCGCGCGTCCCGGCTGGACCGTATGGGGCGACCAGGCCGACGACGGCTATAAGCCCGATTGGGCCACCTACGCGCATAACAGCAGCGCCCAAGGCGACCTGCTTCAGGAAGCGGCCGAGTAGCTATTCTTCCGTCTCCTCGTCGGGATCACCCGACACGAGGTCGTCGACGACCACCTTCTCGCGAATTAGCGGGTTCGCGGCCTTCCAAGCATCGAAGTCGGACACCACGGCCGGCGTGATCCCGATAGCTAGCACGGGGCACCCACCGTTCCGCGCCGCATCCAGGCGATAGGTCAGCTTGCCCATCCAAGTGGTGCTCGCGCCGTACTTGCTCTTGAAATCCTTGATCGCGACGCGCCCACCTATCTCGGCGAAGATGGGGGCCAAGCTGACGTCCCTTGTGAGCAGCACGCCGGCATCGATGATGCCCGCTTCGTAGAAAGCGCGCATGGCGTACAGATCGCGGTCGAATGTCTGATCCTTGCTGTTCCACTCCATGTCGAACGCAACGCGGTTCTTGACGAAATCGATCTTGTGACCGTCGACCACATTCAGAATTTTGAACGGCTCGGATCTCTTGATCGTCTTTTTCTGACCTCGCTTGCCATGAAGCGGGTTAGGCTGGGTCACCAGCTTCTCAAGCAGCATGTCCGCTCGGATGCGCGTTTCATACCAGCCCTTCGGGTTAAGCAGGGCATCCATCCGCTTCGCGATCTCGGATTTGTTGCCGCCGCCCTTGACCATCTCAGGCGTCGGGATCGAAAATGCCATGAGGCTGTCGATCAGTTCGCCTAACTCGGTTTCCGCAGCGCTGGACAAGATGCGTGCGGCGTTCCGGTAGCTTAAAACCTCGAATCGCTTGAGAAACGGGTCAGGTAGGATCCCGCTAAGGTCGCCGTCCCTGGCCGACAACACGGGTACGTTGTCCAACTCGTTCGTTTGCTCGGGTGACATACAGCCTTGTGGCTAAGGGATCCCCACAGGACAAGACAGTCCTGCACATCGACATGGTCGGCGGACCGGGCATACCATCACGGACCGATAGAGGAGGCCTCCATGACCCCCGAAGACGCCCTCACCGCCCTCGCCCACCCCGCCGCGGCCGCGCCCGCCGAGCTGCCGCCCGCGCAGGCCGACGCCATCGCCACCTCCATCTCCGCCAGCTATTTCCGCCTGCGTCGCGGCATGGCGCTCATCGCCTTCGCGCTGCCGGTCGCCTTGTGGCTCGGCGGCGGGCCGGGGCAACTGCAGGGGTCGATCAGCGCCTATTACCACCATGCGGATGGCCGGATGCGCGACGTGCTGGTGGGGGCGCTCTGGGCGCTCGGCACGTTCCTGTATTTCTACAAGGGCTATTCGCGGGCGGAGGACCTGGCGCTCGACGGCGCGGGGCTCGCCGCCGTGCTGGTCGCGGTCGCGCCGACCGACTGGCCCGCGGGCGCCCCCGCCACTCTGACCGGCCGCCTCCACGCCGCCGCCGCGATCGGCTTCTTCCTGCTCGTCGCCTATGTGTGCGTGTTCCGGTCGGGCGACACGCTCAAGCTGCTGCGTGACGAGGCGCGGGCCGCCATGTTCCGCGCGTCCTACCGCCTGCTGGGCGCGCTGATGGTGGCGCTGCCGCTCACCGTCTGGGCGGTCCACGCGCTGTCGCCGGGGCGCGACGACTCGCCCGTGCTGTTCCTGGTCGAGGCGGCGGGCGTCCATGTCTTTGCCGCCTTCTGGTGGATCAAGAGCCGCGAGATCGCCGCGGTCGAGCGGCAGTGACCGGCGCGGCCCCGTCCGCTTGCCGGGCGATCCGCGGCCAGCCGGGGGGCAACGACCATCCGGTCCCGGCGGGCAGGTCGACGCGCAGGCCCTGCGGGAAGATCACTCCCAGGTCGGCGGGCACCATCCACGCCCAGTCCCGGGCGCGCAAGCTCGGCCAGATCAGCCCGATCGCGACGCCCAGCGCCAACGCGCGGAGCCGGCCGCCCGACCGGCTCCGCCGTCGCCGACCCGGGCGGCCACGACCAGCGAAGCGAGGAGAAACAACGACATAGGGCACATCCTCGCCCGTGTGCGGCCATATCCTAACGAGACGTTAAGAACCCCGATATCCGGCTCGCGCGGAGCGACGAAGCGAGTCGGGCGTGAGTCGGGCCGTTGCCGCGCACGGTACCGACGGTCCGGCTTGCAATGTTGGAGATCGGCTGCCAGCCTCCGCAGGCTTCTTTGACATCGTCGGCTGACGGACCACGATCGACCGTGGCGGCTTCACGTCGCGGTCGGTGATCGTTTGTTTCGCGACTGGCGTCATCTTCGTCACCTTTGCCCGACCGCGCATCACCGCCCGGCGTTCTTGGCGTGACCTTTGGTGACCTTTCGCCGGCCGGGGCGTCGCCCTTACGCCTCACCCGGCCGCGCGCGCCTGGTCGGAGCGTGGAAGTCGGGCGGCTTGTCGGCGATCCAGCGCAGGAACCGCGCCATATCCGGCCGGGCCTGCAAGGCCCCGATGTCGGAAAACGCCCGCGCCAACTCGCCGTTGCCGACCAGCGCGTGGATCGTGCGGTGGCAGATGGGATGGACGGGCGCGGTCTCCCGCCCGCCCTCGCTTTTGGGGACGAGGTGGTGCCACTCGACCTTGGCCCCGAGCGGGCGGCCGCACAGCACGCATCGCTCCGGCTCGGCGGCGCGCTCCGCCAGCGCCTCGGCTTCGACCAAGCCGAGCTTGCGCCTGACCCGTCCCGCCATGCCCTACGGCTTGATGAGGCCGATCTGGACCAGGCGCTCGTGGAGGTAGTCGTGCGCGTTGATCGGCGTAGGGTAGCGGTTCGGATTGTCGGGGGTGATCGTCCCCGGCAGCGTCTCGATCATGAAGTCCGGCGCGGGGTGGAGGAAGAAGGGCATCGAATAGCGCGAATGCCCGCGCCGCTCGGGCGACGGGTTGGTCACGCGGTGCGTCGTCGAGGGCAGGACGTGGTTGGTCAGCCGCTGGAGCATGTCGCCGACATTTACCACCATCGCCCCCTCGGGCGGCTTGATCTGGAGCCAGCGCCCGGACTCGCGGTCGAGCAGCTCCAGCCCCGCCTCCTCCGCGCCGAGCAGCAGCGTGATGAGGTTGATGTCCTCGTGCGCCCCCGCCCGAACCCCTTCCGCGTCCGGCGCGATCGGGGGATAGTGGAGCAGGCGCAGCACCGAATTGCCGTCCTTGACCGCCGGGTCGAACCAATCGGGCGCGAGTTCCAGGTGACGGGCAATGCCCGACAGGATGCGGTCGCCGGCCCGGTCGAACGCGGCGAACAGCTGGGTCAAGGTATCGTGGAAACCCTCCGGCCGCGCGGGCCAGACATTCGGGGCCATGCGGTCGGCGTAGCGGTGGCCTTCGGGCAGTTCGCGGCCGACATGCCAGAACTCCTTGAGGTCGACCGTGCTGGCGTCCTTGGCAATCTCGGTCTTGAACGGCGTGTAGCCCCGCGCGCCGCCGCCACCCGGGGTATGATAAGCGCGCTTCTCCTCTTCGGGCAGCGCGAACAGTGCTTCGGTCTCGCCCCAAGCGCGCGAGATCAGCGGGTCGGGAATGCCGTGATCGGCGACGATCGCGAAGCCGAACCGCCGGAACGACCGCCCCAGCGCCGCCGCGAAGCCGTCCGGATCGCCCCCCTGGTCGCGGAGCGAGAGGGTCGGCACCTGGGCGAGCGGCTGGTCGAGCATGGGTTCGGGTCCGGTTGCGGAGTGAGGCGACCGATATAGGCCGTCATCCCCGCTCCGAACAGGCCGCCGCGCCCGCACGGCCCCCGAGCCCACGCGCGGGCTTTCCGCCGCGGCCGTCCAGGCAGGGTGTCGGTCGGACGCCCTCTTCCCTATGTGCGCGGCGACATGACCGAACAGACCCCACCCCAGGTCGGCGCGCCGATCGGTTTCGCCGAGTTCGTGGCGCTGGTCGCCGCCCTGCTCGCGCTGGGGGCGCTCGGCATCGACGCGATGCTCCCCGCCCTGCCCGCGATCGGCGGGGCGCTGGGCGTCGCCGACCCGAACGCGCGGCAATATGTGGTCAGCGCGTTCCTGGGCGGGTTCGGGGTGGGGCAGCTGTTCCACGGGCCGATGGCCGACCGGTTCGGGCGCAAGCGCGTGCTGCTCTGGTCGATGGGGGTGTACGGCGTCGCCAACGTCCTGGCGGCGGTGTCGGGGAGCTTCGAGCTGCTCATCGCGTCGCGGGTGCTGGGCGGGCTGGCGATCGCGGCGACGCGCGTCGCGACGGTGGCCATGGTGCGCGACTGCTATCACGGGCCGGCGATGGCCCGGGTCATGTCGATGGCGTTCATGGTGTTCATGATCGTGCCCGTCGTCGCGCCCGCCCTTGGCGAGGCGGTGCTGCTGGTGGCGGGCTGGCGCGAGACCTTCTGGGTGATCGCCGCGCTGTCGGCCGCGTTGTCCGCGTGGTTCGGGCTCAGGATGCCCGAGACGCTGGCGCCCGAGCACCGCCAGCCGATCAGCGCGGCGCGCGTCGTGGCCGGGTGGCGCGAGACGGCGGGCGACCGGCTGTCGCTCGGCTACACGCTGGCCGCCGCCGCGTTGATGGGGGCGCTGTACGGCTATCTCAATTCGGTGCAGCAGATCATGGCGGACACGTTCGGGCGGCCCGGGCTGCTGGCGGGGGTGTTCGCCGGGACGGCGGCGACGATGGCGGTCGCCAACCTGCTCAACGCGCGGCTGGTGATGCGGCTGGGGACCAGGCTGATCAGCCACGGGGCGGTGATCGGGCTGATCGGGTTCGCCGGGCTGCACCTGCTGCTCGTCGAGCTGGGGCGGGAGACGCTGTGGAGCTTCGCGATCCTGCAGGCGCTGACCATGGCTTGCTTCGGTCTTGGCACCTCCAACTTCTCGGCCATGGCGATGCAGAACATGGGCCGCATCGCGGGCACCGCGTCGAGCGTGCAGGGCTTCGCCAGCGTGACGATGGGCGCCGTGATCGGCGCGGTCATCGGGCAGGCGTTCGACGGCACCACCGCGCCCATGTCGATCGGTTTCATGGCCGCCGGGGTCGCGGCGCTGGGCCTGGTGAGCTGGACGGAGCGGGGGCGGTTGTTCGGGCGCTGAGCCCGATCCTTGGAACCGCGCCGTGCCGCCCGGGGTTCGGCCTGGGCAACGGCTGATGGAGGATATGGTGGCAGGAACGCGGATGCCCGGCATGGGATCGGGGGACGACGGCTATGACGAGGAGGGGTACGACGAGAGCCAGCGCGCCGAGATCCTGGAGGTGACGCGCGACGGGCCGTCGGACGGAGCGATCCTGACCGACCTGTCGCCCGACCTGGGGCTGGACGACCCGGAGGCCGAGCCGATCGACGAGCTGGAGATGGAGGACGGCGAGGTCGGCACGACCGACGACGACATCGACATGGACGAGGAGGACATGGACGAGGACGACCTGCAGGACGACTTCGACGCGGACACGGTGAACGACGAGGAGATCGACGACGCCGACGACGTGGCGCTGAAGCCCTGAGCCACCAGCCTGCGGCTAGACGGTGAAGCTCTCGCCGCAGCCGCAGGCGCCCTTGGCGTTGGGGTTCTGGAACACGAAGCCGGCGGTGAAATCGTCCTCGACCCAGTCCATCGTCGAGCCGATCAGGTACAGGATCGAGCCGCCGTCGACGAAGAGCGTACCGCCGGGCGTATCGATGCGCTCGTCGAAAGCCTTGGCCTCAGTCACGTAATCGACCGAATAGGCGAGGCCCGAGCAGCCGCGGCGCGGGGTCGACAGCTTGACCCCGACCGCGCCGCCGGGCGCGCGCGCCATCAGGTCGGCGATCCGGGCGTGGGCGGTTTCGGTCAGGTTCAGCGCGGCGGGACGCTGGCGGAGCGTGGTCGCCATCACAGCATCCCCAGTTCGAGCTTGGCGTCGTCCGTCATCTTCTGCGGGTCCCAGGGCGGGTCCCAGACCAGGTTGACCTCGGCGGTGGCGATGCCGGGGACGGCGGCGACGCGGAGCTCGACCTCGGCGGGCATCGACTCGGCGACGGGGCAATGCGGGGTGGTGAGCGTCATCGTCACCGCCGCGTGCGCGTCGTCGGTCACCTCGACGCCGTAGATGAGGCCGAGATCGTAGATGTTCACGGGGATCTCGGGGTCGAAGATGTCCTTGAGCGCCGCGATCACCTCCTCGTAGAGCGCGCCGCCGGGCGCGCCCACCGCCTCGGCCGCGGGCTTCTGCGACAGGAAGCCGTCGAGATAGTCGCGCTTGCGCTCGAACGTCCCGCGCGGGTCCTCCTTCTCGACGCGCGCCTTGGGGGGCAACGCGACGCTCTCCACTTCCTCCACGACGAACCGGTCGCTCATCCGAATATCCTCGTCACTCGCTCGATGCCGCGCACCAGCGCCTCGATGTCCTGCGGGCCGTTATACACGCCGAAGCTGGCGCGCGCGGTGGCGTCGATCCCGAGCGCCTCCATCAGCGGCTGCGCGCAGTGGTGGCCCGCACGGATCGCCACCCGGCCCTCGTCCAAGATGGTGCCGATATCGTGGGGATGCACCCCCTCGATCGTAAAGGAGACGATGCCCGCCGAGTCCGCCGGCCCGAGCAGGCGGACGCTGTTGATCCGGGCGAGCGCCTCGCGCGCGCCCGCGACGAGCGCGCCCTCGTGGGCATGGATGCGGTCCAGGCCGATCCCCTCGACGTAATCGATCCCCGCCGCCATCCCGAGCGCCCCGACGATGTGCGGCGTCCCCGCCTCGAACCGGCCGGGCGGGGGGGCGTAGGTGGTGCGCTGAAAGCTCACCCGGTCGATCATCGCGCCGCCGCCCTGGTAGGGAGGCATGGCGTCCAGCAACTCGGGCCTGGCCCAGAGCGCGCCGATGCCGGTCGGGCCGTAGAGCTTGTGGCCGGAGAAGACGTAGAAGTCGCAGTCCAGCGCCTGGACGTCGACGGCCATGCGCGGGACCGCCTGGCAGCCGTCGAGCAGGATCTTCGCGCCGACCGAATGGGCGATGGCGGACGCGCGGCGGCCGTCCAGGACCGAGCCGAAGACGTTGGAGACGTGGTTGAGCGCGACCAGCTTGTGGGCGGGCGTGATCATCGCCTCCATCGCGTCCAGGTCGATGCGGTGGTCGGGGGTGAGCGGCACGACGTCGATCGCGGCACCGACGCGCTCGGCCGCCATCTGCCAGGGGACGATGTTCGAGTGGTGCTCGAGCAGCGAGAGCATGATGCGGTCGCCCGCCTTGAGATGCGTGCCGGCCCAGCACTGCGCGACGAGGTTGATCGCCTCCGTCGCGCCGCGCACCCAGACGATCTCGGCCGGGGAGCTCGCGCCGATAAACTCCGCCACGCGGCGGCGGGCGGTCTCGTAGGCGATCGTCATGTCGGCCGAGCGCGCGTACACGCCGCGGTGCACGGTCGCGTAGGTCGTGTCGTAGGCGCGGGTGATCGCGTCGATGACGGCCTGCGGCTTCTGCGCGGTGGCGGCGGTGTCGAGATAGGCCCAGCCGTCGGGGATGGCTGGGAAATCGGCGACCGTGTCGAGCGGGCGTTCGAGGGTGCGGAGGTCGGTCATGCGGCGCTTCGGAGAGGCGTGAGGTCGCCGAAGGTCGCGTCAAGGACGCCGGACGCGCGGATATGGGCGACTCGGGCCGAGGCGGCGCATCGGGGCGACGGTTCACACATGTCACGCCCGTTCGGCAATTC
>CAXTFF010000095.1:0-7717 GCA_964243325.1 uncultured Sphingomonas sp. | reverse complement strand
CGAAGGGGGCCCAGCCGTCCTCCGCCTGCGCCAGCCGGTCGGCGACCGCGTAGAGCACCGACGGATTGACGCCCAGGCCGCAATGGCTGCCATGGACTTCGATATTGTCGGTCTCCGCCGTCTCGCGCTCGCGGCAATTCTGCCAGGCGACGACGCCGTCCTCGCGCGAATAGATCGCGGTCGAAGGGACGGGCGGGGGCGACATGCTCTCCTCCAGCTGGCCGCGCGTGTGTGGGTCGTCGATCTTCTGCCCGGTCATCGCCTCGTACAGCCGCCAGACGTTGGTGGCGCGCGGGCTGCCGGCGAAAGGCGAGCCGAGCGTGATCACCTGGCGCACCGCGTCGGGGGCTCGCCTGGCGACGAGGCGCGCCATGACGCCGCCCAGGCTCCAGCCGACGATGCTGACCGTCTGGCCGGTGCGCTCGTGGATCTCGCGCAGCTTGGCGACCAGATGCTCGCCCTCGCGGCCGATCGCGCGGGGACCGAGATTGCGGCCCAGGTCCCAGGTGCGCGCGTCATAACGCAACCGGGTGAGGAAACGGCGCAGCACGCCGGTCGACGCGTCGCTGGTCATGAAGCCGGGGAGCACGAGCACCGGATGCCCGTCGCCGCGCGGCGCGGCGGCGAGCAGCGGACCGGCGGCGGCGGCGAGCGAGCCGAATTCGGCCAGCGCGCGGGGCAGTTCCGTCAGCGCCAGCAGCGCGGAGGGAGGACGGATCTGATCGGCCGCGCGCGGCTCGTGGATGGCTGTCGCCATTGTCGCAACTCCTGGAGATACGCGGCTATAATGCACCGCAGCATAGATAGTTCATTTCACGCCGAACGCCTCGTGCCGCGCGGCCATGCGGCCCGCGTCGTAGGATAGGATGACCAGGTCGAACGTTTCGCCCGCCGGGTCGCGGACATGGTCGCGCAGCAGCGCCTCGCCCCGGAAGCCCAGGCTTTCGAACAGCGACACCGCGCCCGCCTGATCTGGCGTCATCCGCGCGGTGAGCTTGGCCAGGCCCCGTTCCCGGGCGATCGCGAATACGCTTTGGAGCAGGTCGCGGCCGAGCCCAGCGCCGCGCCGGTCGGCGGAGACGAGCAGCCTGACCTCGCCGACATGCGGGCTCCAGCCGAGCGGGTCGCGGACGAGCGCCGCCGTGCCGACCAGCGACCCGTCCCCCTCGTCCACGGCGACGAGGCTGTCGATCCAGCCTTCCGCGATCGCGCCGAGCCACGCCTCGACGACGCGCGGATGGCGCAGGTCGCGGCCCAGGAACAGCAGGTCGTGCTCGGGCAGCGCGGCGGCGAACGCGGCCATGCCGGCGCGGTCGGCGGGCTCGAAGCGGCGGACGAGATGGCTCATGTCGATCGCTTCCCCAGCCACCCGTTCAGCTTGGGCCACAGCCGCTTGACCGCGTTGCCCCCGGCCACAAGGCTGACGTGGCCGCCCTTGAGCACGACCTCCTCCTTGTCGGTCGAACCGACCATGCCGATCAGCGGCGCGGACGCCCCGGTCGGCACGATATGGTCGTGCTGCGCGGCGACGTGGAGGAAGGGCGCGGTGATCGCGCGGAGGTCCACCCGCCGCCCGCCCAGCTCCAGCGTGCCGTGGAGCAGCCGGTTCTCCCACATCAGCAACTTGGTCGTCTGACGGAAATATTCGCCCGCCAGCGGCAGGATGTCGGTGGCCCAGCGGTCGAACATCCGGAACGAGCGGACATATTCGTCGTCGTGCAGCCCCTCATAGACCCGCGCGATCGTCGTCGCGCGGGTGCCGGGCCGGAGCATGTCAAAGGCGGTGTAGAGATAGTCGCCCGGACAATTGCCGAAGGTGTCGACCAGGCGGTCGACGTCGAAGAAGCGCCGGTCGGCCCACGCCTGGAACATGGCCATCCGCGAGAAATCGACGGGGGTGGTGAAGGTGACGAGGTTGGCGAGGCGGCCGGCCCCCTCCAGCGCCGCCCAGAGCAGCGACAGCACCCCGCCGAAGCAATAGCCGATCACGCTGAGGTCGGGCTCGCCCGTCTCGGCGGCGACGCGCGCGACCGCTTGGGGCAGGAAGTCGAGGACGTAGCTCTCCAGCGTCAGCGCCTTTTCGTCGGCGCGCGGCGGGGCCCAGTCGAGCATGAACACGTCGAACCCGGCGTCCAGGAGGTATTCGATCAGGCTTTGGCCGGGCACCATGTCGAAGATGTAGCCGCGGTTGGTGGTCGCCATGACGAGGAGGATCGGCACGCGGTACACGTCGTCGACGCGCGGCCGGTAGCGGTAGAGCCGCATGGTCCCACGCTCGATCAGCACCTCCTTCGGCGATACGCCGAGCACGGGGGCCGGGGAGGTGAAATAGCCCAGGCCCTTGATGTTGCGCGCCATCGCCCGCTCGAACTCGCGCCGCGCGGTGTCGAGGAGGTCGGGTCGGGCGGCGGCGGCCGTCACCCCTCGGCCGGCTCCGGCGGCTTGCGGCCGCGCGTCGGGCCGGTCGGGCCGGGCTTGTCCGCGTCGCCCGCGAGCGCGTCGATCTTGGCCTCCATCCGGAACAGCGCGCCTTCGATCCGGGCCAGGCGGGCGGACAGGTCCTCGACCTCGCCGCGGCTGGGCATGTTGGCGGCCGCGAGCGCGCGCTCCATAAGTCCATGGAACGCGGCCTGCGCCTGCGCGGACGCGTTGCTCGCGCCGCCGACCAGGCGCGCGACCTCGTCGGACTTGAAGGTCTGGCCGCCGACCGCGTTGGTCAGCTTCTCCCATTCGCCGAGCATGGTGCGGAACAGCGCGGCGGGATCGGGCGGGGTCGTCGACATGGGGCCCATCCTCGACCCGCGATCCGCCCTCGTCAAGGGCGGCGGGTGCGGGGCGCCTCGGGCGCGGGCGGGAGGACGGGTAGCGGCTCGTCGGTGCGCGGCGCGCCCGACGCGCTCACGGGAGTCGGTCCTTCCGCCGTCGTCTCGAGCGTCGCGTCGCCGCCCAGCGCGCGGTAGAGCGCGACGCGGTTGGTGCCCGCCGCCAGCTGGGTCGCCACGAAGGTGCGCTGCGCGTCGTAGGACGAGCGCTGCGCGTCGAGCAGCGTCAGGAAGGTGTCGATCCCGCCCCGGTAGCGCGCGTCGTTGAGCCGCAGCGTCTCGTCGGTCGCATTGAGCAGCAGCTGGCTGGCGCGGAGCTGTTCGGCGATCGTGCCCTGGCGCGCCAGGGCGTCGGCGACCTCCCGGAAGGCGATCTGGATCGCGCGCTCGTACCCCGCCAGCGCGGCGTCGCGCTGCGCGCGCGTGAACTCGACGTTGGCGCGCGCGGCCCCGGCGCGGAAGATCGAATAGCTCGCGGTCGGCGAGACCGAGTAGGTGAAATTGTCGCCGTCGAAGAGCCCGCCCAGCGAGCTGCTCGCAAAGCCGAGGATACCCGTCAGCGAGATGCGCGGGAACAAGGCGGCGCGCGCCGCGCCGATCTCCGCGTTGGTGGCGCGCAGTTCGTATTCGGCCTGGACGACGTCGGGGCGGCGCAGCAGCACGCGGCTGTCGAGCCCGGCCGGCAGCGCCGCCAGGGTCGGCGCGGCTTCCTCGATCGAGGCCGGCAGCAGGGCCGGATCGACGCTCGATCCGACGAGCAGCGTCACCGCGTTGACGTCCTGCGCGACGAAGGTGCGCTGTTCGGCCAGGTCGGCCTGCGCGGTGGCGAGCACCTGCTGCGCCTGCGTCAGGTCGGACCGGGGCACGATCCCGCCCTCCAGCCGCGCGCGGGTGAGCCGCACGCTCGCCTCCGCGCTCTGGGCGGTGCGCTCGGCGACGCGCAGCAGCGACAGGTCGGCGGCGTAGGTCAGCCACCCTTGCGCGATGTCGCCGACCAGGATCAGGCGGGTCGCGCGCGCGGCAGCTTCCTGCGCGAAGTACCGTTGCTGCGCGGCGCGCGTCAGCGACGCGACGCGGCCGAACAGGTCGATCTCGAACGAGGTCACGCCGACATTGGCCTGGAAGAAGCCGCCGCCCCCGCCGCCGCTGACCGTGCCCGTGTTCCCGCCCGCGCCGCCGGGGTTGGTGCTGCCGCCGGTGCCGCCCGTACCCGTTCCGCCCGTACCCGTCCCACCCGTACCCGTACCCGTACCCGTACCGCCCGTTCCGGTGCCTGTCCCGCCCGTGCCCCCGGTGCCCGTCCCGCCATTGGTGCCCGTGACGGTGCTGCCGCCGCCGTTCGAATATTGGTACCGCCCCGTCGCGTCGATCTGGGGAAAGCGGTCCGCGCGCTGGATGCGGTAGAGCGCGCGCGCCGAGCGGATGTTGGCGACCGCGATCCGCAGGTCGCGATTATTGACCATCGCCTGCTCGATGATCCGCTGCAGCCGCCGGTCGCGGAACACGTCGCGGTAGGTGATCGCGGGCAGCGCCGCCTCCGACTGGCGCAGGTACGCGTCGCCCACCGGCCAGGACGGCGGCACGGGCGGCTCGGGCCGGGCGAGCCGGGGGTCCATCGAACACCCCGCCAACGCGGCGACGGCCATGACGGGAGCGACGAACCTCATGCGGGTTTCGCCTCCGGCTCGGCGGGCTTGCCCTGGAAGCCGGTCGGCCTGCCCCGCATCTTCGCCATCCCGTCGCGCACGCCGCGCCGGACCATGATGAAGAAGAACGGGATGTAGAAGATCGCCAGGATCGTCGCGGTCAGCATCCCCCCGATCACCGCCGTGCCGATGGCGATGCGGCTGTTGGCGCCCGCGCCCGTCGAGATCGCCAGCGGCAGCACGCCGAAGATGAAGGCGAGCGAGGTCATCAGGATCGGCCGGAGCCTAAGGCGCGCCGCCTCCAGCGCGGCGTCGATGACGCTGGCGCCCTTCTTCTCGGCCTGTTCGGCGAACTCGATCACCAGGATGGCGTTCTTGGCGGCCAGCCCCATCGTCGTCAGCAGGCCGATCTGGAGATACACGTCGTTGATGAGGCCGCGCAGCGTCACCGCGACGACCGCGCCGACGAGCCCCAGCGGTATGATCAGCAGCACGGCGACCGGCACCGACCAGCTTTCATAGAGCGCGGCGAGGCACAGGAACACGACGAGCAGCGACAGCCCGTACAGGATCGGGGCCTGGCCCGACGACAACGCCTCCTGATAGCTCAACCCCGACAATTCGAGCGACGTGCCCGGAATCGCCGACTGCAGCTCGCGGATGCGCGCCAACGCCTCGCCCGAACTCCGCCCCGGCGCGGCCGAGCCCTGGAGCTCGTAGGACGGCACGCCGTTGAAGCGCGCCAGCGTCGTCGGGGCCTGGCTCCAGCTGGTGGTGGCGAAGGAGGAGAAGGGGGCCATCTGGCCGCTTGCGCCCCGCACGAACCACTGGTTGATGTTTTCGGGGGCCTGCCGGTAGGCCGCGTCCGCCTGGACGAAGACGCGCTTGACGCGACCCCGGTCGACGAAGTCGTTCACGTACCGGCCGCCCCAGGCGATCGACAGCGTGTTGTTCACGTCCCCCTGCGTCAGGCCGAGCGCGGTCAGCCGCTGCTGGTCGGCGTCCACCTTGAGCGTGCCGACATCGGGCAGCTCGGTCTGGCGGACCGACGCCAAGGCGGGGTCGCCGCGCGCGCTGGCGAGCAGCTTGTCGGCGGCCGCCTTGAACTGCGCCTGGCTCATGCCGCCGGTGTTCTGCAGCTGGACGGAAAAGCCGTTCGACTGGCCCAGGCCGCGGATCGCGGGCGGCACCAGCGCGAAGACCTGCGCGTCGCGGATGCCCCGGAACGCGCCGGACGCGCGCGCGACGATCGCGTCGGCGCCGTTCTCCTCGCCTTCGCGCTCGGCCCAATCCTTGAAATTGACGAACGCCTGCCCGGTATTCTGCCCGCTCGTGCCGCCGCCGCCGCCGCCCGACACGGAGAACATGACGCTCAGGTTGCGCGCCTCGCTGCCGTAGAAATAATCCTCGACCTGCCGCTGCGTCTGGAAGGTGCGGCCTTGCGTCGCGCCTGCGGGAAGCTGGAACTGGACGATCGCGCCGCCCTGATCCTCCGTCGGCAGGAACCCCGTGGGCAGCCGCAGGAACAACACCGCCAGCAGCGCGACCGTGCCCGCATAGATGGCCAGGAACAGCCATTTGCGGTTCACCAGCGCCCGGACGCCGCCGACATACCGGTCGGCGGTCCGGTCGAAGCCGTTATTGAACCAGTCTCGCGCGCGGCCGACGCCGTGCGCGACGCGGGGCAGCCTGCGCGCGAACCAGCCGTCCTCGACCGGGTCGCCGCCCTCCTCTTTCTTCTTCTGCCTCAACAGGCTGGCGGTCAGCGCGGGCGACAGGATGATCGCGACCAGCGCCGACAGCATCATCGCCGATACGATCGTGATCGAGAACTGGCGGTAGATGACGCCCGTCGATCCACCGAAGAACGCCATCGGCAGGAAGACGGCCGACAGGACGAGCGCGATCGCGATCAGCGCGACGGTGATCTCGTTCATCGACTCGATCGTGGCGTCGCGCGGCGTCATGTCGGGATTCTCTTCGAGCAGCCGCTCGACATTCTCGACGACCACGATCGCGTCGTCGACGAGCAGCCCGATCGCCAGCACCAGCCCGAACAGCGTCAGCGTGTTGATCGAGAAGCCCGCCAGGTAGAAGACCGCCACCGTCCCCAGCAGCACCACCGGCACCGCGATCGTCGGGATCAGCGTCGCGCGCCAGTTCTGCAGGAACACGAACATGACGACGATCACGAGGATGATCGCCTCGATCAGCGTCTTGACGACCTCTTCGATCGACAGCTTGATGAAGTCGGTCGAATCGTTGGCGAACCCGTATTTCAACCCGGCGGGAAAGCTCTTGGACGCCGTCTCGACCTGGCCCTTGACCAGCTCGGCGGTCTCGAGCGCGTCGGCACCCGGCGCCAGCAGGATCGCGATGCCCGCGCCCGGATGCTTGTTGACGCGCGTCAGCGCGGCGTAGTTCTCCGACCCCAGCTCCACCCAGCCGATGTCCGAGATGCGCACGGTCGCGCCGCTCGGCAGTGTCTTCAGGATGATGTCGCGGAACTGCTGCGGCGTCTGCAGCCGCGACTGCGCCGTCACCTGCGCGTTCAGCATGTTGCTCAGCGGCTGCGGCTGGCCGCCGAGCTCGCCCGCCGCCACCTCCGTGTTCTGCGCCTGGATCGCCGCGACCACGTCCGACGGCATCAGCTGCACGCCCGCCAGCTTGGCGGGCTCCAGCCAGACGCGCATCGCGTATTGCGATCCGAACACGTTGGTATCGCCGACGCCCGGCGTCCGCCCGAGCGGCTCCTGCAACGTCGAGACCAGGAAATCGGACACGTCGCGGCCCGTCAGCCGGTCGGTCTCGTCATACACGCCCACGATCATCAGGAAGTCGGGGTTGGACTTGCGGACGACTAGGCCCTGTTGCTGCACCTGCTGCGGCAACCGTGCGATCGACGCCTGCACTTGGTTCTGGACCTGCACCTGCGCGATGTCGGGATCGACGCCCTTGTCGAAGGTGGCGGTGATCGTGACGGAGCCGCGGCTGGACGAGGAGGAGGAGAAATAGAGCAGGCCGTCGATGCCCGTCAGCGTCTGCTCGACCACCTGCGTGACCGAGTTCTGCAGCGTGGCCGCGTTGGCACCCGGATAGGTTGCCCGGATGCTCACCTGCGGTGGGGCAACGTCCGGGTATTGCGCGATCGGCAGCGCCAGGATCGCGCCCACGCCCGCCAGCATGATGATGATCGCGATGACCCACGCGAAGATGGGGCGATCGATGAAGATGCGGCTGATCATGAGG
>CAXTFF010000094.1:240-7838 GCA_964243325.1 uncultured Sphingomonas sp. | reverse complement strand
GTCCGCACCCCGGCCAGATCGACGAGCGGCATCGCGCGCGATTTCTGGTCCAGCGCCACGGCGTAGATCGTCATCTCGTCCATGCGCTTGCGCCCGGTGATCTCGATCCGCCCGACCCGCAGCCCCGCGCGCCCCGCCCCTTCGGACAGCTCGGCCCCGATCATGCCGGGGACGCCCGCCCAACTGGCCGCCGCGACCGCGCCCACCCCGACCCCGCCCAGGATCGCCCAGGTGGCCACGACAGCCAGGACCTCCGGGCTGACCGGCAACCGGGCGAGCATCCGGTCGAAGAAAGGCTGCTTCCTTGCCACCTTGCGCCGCACGGGCTTGCGGGGCGGTGCGCCGCGCTTGATCGTCCGGCTCATCGCGGCGCCTCGGCGCTCATCGCCTCGTCGACGATCGCCTGCACCAGCCGCGGATAACTCAGCCCCGTGTGCCGCGCCTGTTCGGGCACCAGGCTGAGCGGCGTCATGCCCGGCTGGGTGTTGACCTCCAGCAGGAACAGCCCGTCCACCCCTTGGGTGTCGTCCCAGCGGAAATCCGCGCGCGACGCTCCCCTGCATCCGAGCAGCCGGTGCGCCTCGACCGCGATGCCCCGGCACGCGTCGGCGACGTCGTCGGGAATGTCGGCGGGAAAGACGTGTTCGGTCATCCCGTCGGTGTATTTGGCGTCGTAGTCGTACCAGCCCGACTTGGGCCTGAGCTCCGTCACGCCCAGCGCACGGTCGCCCAGCACCGCCGTCGTCAGCTCGCGCCCGCGGATGTACGGCTCGGCCAGCAACTCGTCGAACTTCTGCCACGGCCCTTTAACATCGGGCGCTATCGGATTGCCGTAATTACCCTCGTCGGTGACGATTGCGACCCCGACCGACGACCCCTCGTTGACGGGCTTGAGCACATAGGGCCGCGGCAACGGATCGCGCTCGTGTACCTCCGCCGACTTGACGACGCGTCCGCCCGGCATCGGCAGCCCGTGCGGCACCAACACCTGCTTGGTCAGCACCTTGTCGATCGCGATGACGGAGGTGGCGAGCCCGCTATGCGTATACCGGACGCCCATCAGGTCGAGCATCCCCTGCACCGTTCCGTCCTCGCCGGGCGTCCCGTGGAGCGCGTTGAATACCAGGTCGGGCGCGGCGTCGGCCAGCCGCGCCGCCACGTCGCGCCCCATGTCGATCCGCGTCACGCGGTGGCCCAGGCCCTCCAGCGCGTCGGCGACGCCGCCGCCCGACGACAGCGACACCGCGCGCTCCGCCGACCAGCCGCCCATCAGCACGACGATGTGCAAGGGTGCGCTCACGCCGACGTCCCCACGCGCTGTATCTCCCACTCCAACCCGACTCCCGAATGCGCCAACACGCGCGCGCGCACCTCCTCGCCCAACCCCTCGATCTCGGCGGAGCTCGCCGACCCCAGATTGAGGAGGAAGTTGCAATGCTTCTCCGACACTTGCGCGTCGCCTTTGCGAAGCCCTCGACACCCGGCCGCGTCGATCAACGCCCATGCCTTGTGTCCGGCGGGATTCTTGAAGGTCGATCCACCCGTGCGCGAGCGCAGCGGCTGCGACGACTCGCGCTCGGCGGCGATCCGGTCCATCTCCACGCCGATGGCGGCGGGGTCGCCGGGCGTACCCTCGAAGGTCGCCTCAACAACGATTGCGCCGTCCGGCAGTTCGGAATGGCGGTAGGAGTAGCCTAGTTCCTCGGCGTCCATCGGCGCGAAGCTACCGTCGCGGAACACCACAAAGGCGGAGAGCAGAATGTTCGACACCTCGCGTCCATAAGCACCGCCGTTCATCCGGACAAAGCCGCCGACTGTCCCGGGGATACCGCGCAGGAATTCGACTCCCGCAACGCCGACGTCACGAGCCTTCGATGCGACTGCTATCCCCGACGCACCGCCACCGCATGTCAATCGCGGCTCGTCGCCCCAATGCTCGATGGTGCCGAACGCTTTGCCGAGCCGGATCACCACGCCGTCGAAGCCGCCATCACGAATAATCAGGTTGGACCCGAGACCGAGGGGCATCACCGGCACAGACGGGTCGAGTTCGGCTAGAAACCCGGTGAGATCGGCCACGTCCTTCGGCTCGAACAACCATGCCGCCGCACCACCCGACTTGAACCACACTAGCGGCGCGAGCGGCGCGCCTTTCGTCACCCGCCCGGCGACGCGCGGCAGGGTCGCGGCCATGTTCACGCCGCCGCCCGGTCGCGCCGCGCAGCGATCGCGTCCGCCAGCCCGGCCGCCCATTTCGTGATGTCCCCCGCGCCCAGGCACACGACCGTATCGCCCGGCTCGACCGTCGCCGCCAGCTCGGCCGCCAGCGCGTCCGCGTCGGCGACCGTGGCCGCGCTCCGATGCCCGCGCCGCTTCAGCCCGTCGACGAGCGCGTCGGCGTCGACGCCCGCGACCGGCTGCTCGCCCGCCGGGTAGACAGGCGTCACCAGCACCCGGTCGGCGTCGTTGAACGCCGTCTGGAACTCCTCCATCAGCGCCCCCAGCCGCGAATAGCGGTGCGGCTGCACCACCGCGATCACCCGGCCGCCCAAGCCCTCGCGCGCCGCCGCCAGCACCGCGCGGATCTCGACGGGATGATGACCGTAATCGTCGATGATCGCCGCGCCCCCCACCTCGCCCACCTTGGTGAAGCGCCGCTTGACCCCGCCGAACTTCGCAAAGCCGTTCTGGATCGTCGCGTCGTCGATCCCCAGTTCCAGCGCGACGCCGATCGCCGCCAGCGCGTTCTGGACGTTATGGCGGCCCGGCATCGGCAACTCGATCCCCTCGATCGACCGGACCGATCCGTCGCGCGCGCGCACCAGGCACTCGAACCGGTTGCCGCCGGCGACGGGCTGGACGTTCACGCCGCGCACGTCCGCCTGCGCCGAGAAGCCGTAGGTCACGACCCGCCGGTCGCGCAGCCGCGGCAGGATGCCCTGCACCTCCGGATGATCCAGGCACAGCAGCGCCGCGCCGTAGAAGGGCACGTTCTCGACGAACTGGACGAACGCGTCCTTGACCGCGTCGAACGACCCGTAATGGTCCAGATGCTCGGGATCGATGTTGGTCACGACCGCCACCGTGCCGTCGAGCCGCAGGAACGACCCGTCGCTCTCGTCCGCCTCCACGACCATCCAGTCGCTCGCACCCAGTCTGGCGTTCGACCCGTAACTGTTGATGATCCCGCCGTTTATCACAGTCGGATCGACCCCGCCCGCGTCGAGCAAAGCCGCCACCATCGACGTCGTCGTGGTCTTGCCGTGCGTCCCCGCCACCGCGACCGTGGATTTCAGCCGCATCAGCTCGGCCAGCATCTCCGCGCGCCGCACGACGGGGACGCGCCGTTCCAGCGCGGCCTCCACCTCCGGGTTGCACCGCGTGATCGCCGTCGACACGACCACGACGGCCGCGTCGCCCAGATTGTCCGCCCGGTGCCCGATCGCGACGGGGATGCCCTTGGTCCGCAGGCCCTGGACCACGTAGCCCTCGGCGACGTCGGAGCCCTGGACGCGGTAGCCCAGGTTCATCATCACCTCGGCGATCCCCGACATGCCGATGCCGCCGATCCCGACGAAGTGGATCACGCCGATGTCGGTCGCGGCCATCCTCATGCGTAGGCGGCCTTGCGCTTGGGCTGCGCCACCCCGACCGGCAACCGCGAGACGGGCGCGCCCAGGCTCTCGACCAGGTCCGCCAGCTCGCGGGCCGCGTCCGGCTTGCCACAGGCCCGCGCGCGCCCGGCCGCGTTCTCCAGCGCGGCGGGGTCGAGGCCCAGTTTCTGCATCTGCTTGGCCAGCTCGACCGCGGTGAACTCGCCCTGCGCGATCGTGCGCGCGCCGCCCGCCGCGGTGATCTCGCGCGCGTTGGCCGTCTGATGGTCGTCGGTCGCGCTCGGCAGCGGCACCAGGATCCCCGGCCGCCCCGCCGCCGTCAGCTCGGCGATCGTCGACGCGCCCGCGCGCGCGATCACCAGATGCGCCCAGGCCAGCTGCTCGGGCATGTCGGGCAGGTAGGTGGCCAGGTCGGCCGGGATCTGATGCGCCGCGTACTTGGCGCGCACCGCGTCGATGTCCTCGATCCGCGCCTGCTGCGTCACCTGCAGCCGCCGCCGGAACGTCACGGGCAGCATCGCCAGGCCGTCGGGAACCACCTCGGCCAGGATCGTCGCGCCCTGGCTCCCGCCCGTCACCAGCACGCGGAAGATGCCGTCCTCCTCCAGCAGCGGATAGGGACGGCTGCGCAGGCCCAGCACGACGTCGCGCACGGGGTTGCCGATGTGGCGCACCTTGCCCGCGTGCTTGGCGGCCAGCCGCTCTGTCTTGGCGTAGGAGGTCGCGATCGCGTCCACCCGCCCCGCGACGAGCCGGTTGACGCGACCCAGCACCGCGTTCTGCTCGTGCACCGCCGTCGGCACGCCGTCCGCGAACGCCGCCAGCAAGGCGGGCAGCGCCGGATAGCCCCCGAACCCGATCACCGCCTCGGGCTTGAACGTCTTGTACAGCTCGCGCGCCATCGCCCGCCCGCGGAGCATCTCGCGCCCCGCGCGCAACCACCCGACCGGCCCGCCCGCCAGCCGCCCGGCGGGCAGCACATGCGTCTGGACACCCTCGAACAATCCGGGAAACCGCACGCCCCGATCGTCGCTGACCAGCGCGACCCGGTGCCCGCGCCTGCCCAACTCGGTCGCCAGCGCCGCGGCGGGCACCATGTGGCCGCCGGTGCCACCCGCCGCGAGTACGAAATGCCTGGCTGTCGTCATCGTCCACTCCAGCGGACCACGTACGGGCTCCGCGTCAGGAACGGATTGCGCCGGGTGAAGGCCAGCAGCAAGCCCATGCCGATCGACAACGCCACCATCGACGATCCGCCGTAACTGATGAACGGCATCGTCATCCCCTTCGACGGCGCCAGCCCGGTGTTGACCGCCATCGACACCAGCGCCTGCGCGCCGAACTGCGTCGCCAGCCCGGCGGCGGCGAGCAGCCGGAACTCGTCCTGCTCGTCCAGCAATTTGACGAACACCCGCACGACGATGGCCAGGAACACGATCGCGATCACCGAACAGGCGAGCAGCCCGAACTCCTCGCCGATGACGGAGAAGATATAGTCGGTATGCGCCTCGGGCAGCCCGAACTTGGCGGTGCCGCTCCCCGGCCCCGTCCCCGACCAGCCGCCCGAACTCAGCGTCCGGTGCGCCGCGTCCGTCTGGAAATGATCGCCCGCGCCGACGCCCTCGATATCGGGAAACAGGAACGCGTCGATCCGCTTGCGCGCGGTTCCATACAGGAAATAGGCCGCGACCAGCCCGACGGGCACCATCGCCGCCAGCCCGCCCAGGACCTTGGTCGGCGTCCCCGCGATCATCAGCAGCGCCATCCACACCAGGCAGAAGATGATCGTCTGGCCGAAATCGGGCTGCAGCATCAGCAGCACCGCGACCAGCCCCGTCGCGCCCCCGGTCAGCAGCACCGTCGGCAGCTCCTCGTCCTTGGCCTTGAGGGACAGGATCCAGGCGATCGAGACGATGAACATCGGTTTCAGGAACTCGGACGGTTGGAACTGCGCGATCCCCAACCCGATCCAGCGCCTGGCGCCGTTCACCTCCACGCCGACCAGCGGCGTGACCGCCAGCAAGGCGATGAGGATGCCCGCCCCGATCAGCGCCAGCCGCCGCGCGAGCGCGACCGGCAGCATGGAGGTCGCGACCAGCACGGGCAGCGACACGCCCACCCACATCAACTGCCGCCAGAAATAATAAAGCGGCGCGATCCGCACGGCCTCGCCCGAATAGCGCCTGGCGCTGGCGGGCGAGGCGGCGGCGACCGCGAGCAGCCCGATCGCGATCAGGAACAGCGTCATCAACAGCAACACCCGGTCGATGTCCCAGAACCAGGTGCCAAGCGGCGAACGATCGCCGCGCCCGCCCCGGCCTTTCATCCGGGACATGATGCCACCGGGTTGCCCGTCGACTTGGCCGGCCCGTTCCCCGCGCCCTAGAGCGTCGCTCACGCCAGTTCCCCCACGCGCGCGCGGAATACATCGCCGCGCTCTTCGAAATCACGAAACTGGTCGAACGACGCCGCGGCGGGCGACAGCAGCACGGTGTCCCCCGGCCGCGCCGCCCGGACGGCGGCTTCGACGGCACGGGGCAGCACCCCCGCCTCCTCGACGGCCACGCCCGCGTCGCGCAGCAACGCGGCGAAGCGCGGCCCCGACTCGCCGATCGTGTACGCCCGCGCCACCCGGTCGAACCGGGGCCGGCATGCTTCCAGATCATCGCCCTTGGCGCGCCCGCCCAGGATCCAATGCACGTGGGCGAACGACCCGAGCGCGGGCGCGGCCGCCTCGGCGTTGGTCGCCTTGGAATCGTTCACGAACAGGACGCCGTTCCGGACGGCCACCCGCTCCATCCGGTGCGGCAGCCCGGCGAACGTCTCCAGTCCGCCGTCGATCTCGCGTTCCCCGATCCCCAGCGCCCGCGCCACCGCGATCGCGGCGAGCGCGTTCTGCGCGTTGTGCGGTCCTTGCAGCGCGGGCCAGCGCGACTGGTCCATGCACGTGCCCGGCGCGATCTTGGTCAACCGCTCGCCCCGCGCCGACAGCGACCGCGCGACCCCCGCCGACGCCGCGTCCCCGATCCCGATCACCGCCTCGTGCCCCGCCGACTGCATCGCGAACAGCCGCGCCTTGGACGCGGCATACGCCTCGAACCCGTCATACCGGTCGAGATGATCGGGCGTGACGTTCAACAGCACCGCCACCTCGCAATCGAGCGTGGCCGTCAGGTCGATCTGATAGCTCGACAGCTCGAGCACATAGACGCCGCCCTCGGGCAACGGCTCCTGCGCGAGTATCGGCAGCCCGATATTCCCGCCCATCAGCGTCGGCACGCCTGCCGTCGTCAGCAGATGGTGGACGAGCGCCGTCGTGGTCGACTTGCCGTTCGTCCCCGTGATCCCGACCACCTTGTGCGCCGGCAGGTCGGCGCGCGCCTGCGCGAACAGCTCGATGTCGCCGATGACGGGAATCCCAGCCGCCCGAGCCTTGGCGGCGAGCCGATGCGTGTTGAGCGGCACGCCCGGCGAGACGACGAGCGCGTCCAGGTCGCCGAGCGGGATCTCATCTGGATCGATCAGATGAAAGCTCCCGTGCTCGCGGTCTCCAAGGAACGACTCGCGCTTGTCGGCATCGTTGTCCCACGCTGCCACGTCGGCATGGGCCGCGAGCAGCGCGCGCACGGCGGCCGCGCCCGACCGGGCCAGCCCCAGCACGGCGTAACGCCGCCCCGCCCAGGCCCGGGCGGTGATCACCTGAGCTTCAGCGTGGACAGGCCGGCCAGCGCCAGCACCAGGCTGATGATCCAGAACCGGATCACCACCGTCGGCTCCGACCAGCCGAGCTGCTCGAAATGGTGATGGATCGGCGCCATCTTGAACACGCGCCTGCCGGTGCGCTTGTAGAAGAACACCTGGATGATGACGGACAGCGCTTCGGCCACGAACAGCCCGCCGATGATCCCCAGCACGATCTCGTGATGCGACACCACCGCGATCGTCCCCAGCGCGCCGCCCAAGGCGAGCGAGCCCGTATCGCCC
>CAXTFF010000094.1:0-230 GCA_964243325.1 uncultured Sphingomonas sp. | reverse complement strand
CGGCGCGTTGAACCACAGGAACGCCAGCCCCGCGCCCACCACCGCTCCGCAGAAGATCGCCAGGTTCCCCGCCCCCACGACGTGCGGAATGCCCAGATACTCCGAGAACCGCGCATCGCCCGCCAGATAGGCGATGATCATGAACGCCACCGACGCGATGATGACCGGCATCGTGGCCAGGCCATCCAGCCCGTCGGTGAGGTTCACCGCGTTCCCGAACGCCACGATCG
>CAXTFF010000093.1:0-7990 GCA_964243325.1 uncultured Sphingomonas sp. | reverse complement strand
ATCCGTGCGGCCGACCCGCTGGTTCTGATGCAGCACGGGCACGTTCGGAAGACCGGCGTCGACGATCGCGAACGCGCCGGTGAGCGGCCGGGTCACGAACACGCCGTCGTCGACCACGACCGCGCCGTCGACGGCGACGCTGCCATAGGCCGATCGCCCGTTCTGGGCGATCTGCGCCTGCACGTCGGCCATCGCGCCGCGGCGTTGCACGGCGGCACTTCGGAACGGCCGCGAACCCTCGACGTCGGTGAACCGCCAGCCGATGTCGCCCGGCTCGAAGCCGACGTTGCGCGACATGTCCAGCGCGGCCTGTGTCGAACGGGCGTCGGCGGTCACGCCCAGCGTGGCGATGGTGCGCCGCCCGAGCGCGAGGTTCAGGCCCGCGAACACCGAATTGCCCCGGCCCTGTTCCAGATCGAGCAGAACCGTGGTCCGCATGCTCAACCTGTCGAACAGCGTCCGGCCGTAGAAGCCCGAAACGGTGCGCGCGTCCGCGGCGCCGCGCCGACGCTCGGCCGCGTAGCTGACGCTCAGATCGCCACCGGCGAGCGGTGCCGGCATGCTGGCCGACGCGCGGATGGCGGCGGCCGGCGGGCGGCTCGCCGACATGAAGCGGTCGGATCCCGGCGCCCCCGCCCGCGCCCGCGGCACGCTGAGCGCGGCCAGATCGGTATAGGCGGAGGTGGTGCCGATCACCTCGGCCGTCAGGCGGAACGCGCCGAGCCCGGTCTCGTAGCTGCCGTAGTATAATCCGCCGACCCGGCCGCCGCTGCGGCTGCCGGCGGCGGCCACGGACACCGCGCCGAACCGGCCGGTCGTCACCGTCACGCCCCCGCCGGCCAGCGCCAGGGCGGCTGAGGCCTCGCCATGCGCCTCGACCGTGAGGCCGTCGGTCAACCCCGATCGGCCGGAACCGGACAGGAACGGTTCCGCGCCGTAGTCCCAGGACTCGGTGCCGTAGTTCCGCCGCGTCACGCCCGCCTCCAGCGAGAACTCGCGCAGTCCGGCGCGCAGCTGGCGGCCGGACACGAAGAAGTCGCGCCGCGTTACGACCTCCCGGCCCTGGATGTCGCGGATCACCAGCCGCACGTCGCCCTGGCCGGTGATGGCGGGCAGGTTGTCCAGCTCGAAGCGACCCTCCGGCACGTCGGCGGACAGGCGGTGGACGCCGTTCAGGTACAGATCGAGCGTGGAGGGCACCGCCGCCGATCCGGACACGAAGGGCAGCGGCAGGGTCACCAGGTCGGGCCGCAGCGCGAAGTTCCGCTGCGCCTGGACGCCGCCGAAGCGTACCGAGCGGCTCCAGGGCAGGCTGTTGGTGATCGAGTCGCCCGCCGTCACCAGCAGGTCGCGGGACCCGGCGATCGTCGTCCAGCGCGTGTCGAGGCGCAGCGCGCGCGCGCCGCGACCGTCGGCGGCGACCACGCCGGTCGTCGACGCCTCGCCGAACCCGCCATAAGCCCGCCCGCTGAGCACGGCGGACAGCGTGTCCGCGCCGACGCCGCCGCGCCGCGCCGAAGCGCCCGCGACGACGCTGTATCCGAACACCGCGCCCGTGCTCGACGCCAGATCGGTGACCACCTCCTCGCCGGCGGGCGCGGCGGCGTCGATCCGGGCGGCGGCGAGGCGTTCCGGCGCGATCGTCATGGCGACCGCCTGCCCCGACTCGTCATAGCGGTAGGACAGGCCCGGCACGTCGCGAAGCCGGACGCGCCCGGCGGGGGCGGTGGGCGGCGCGACGAGGCGCAGCCCGGCCAGTTCGGAGGCGGCCGTGGACAGTCCGCCGTCCGCGTCGCGCTCGAAGGCGACGATCAAGCCGGTGGCGCGTCCGTTCAGGCTGACCTCCAGCAGCAGCGAGACCCGCTCGGCCGGCGCGACCTGCGCGGCGAGGACGGGCGCCGGTGCGAACATGGTTAACGCGGTGGGCGTCAGCCGAACCGCGGTGGCCAGTAACGCGCGCACCGGGCGGTGATCAGGACTGGCCCGCTTCGGCGAGCGAAGCTTCGGCCGTTTCGGGTCCGGACTCGCTCACGAAGCGGACGGTGACGCGCGTGGGACGGAAGGGCCGGTCGACGGGAAGCCGCCAGCGCCGCGCGCCGCCGCCCAGGGCGTAGCCGGCCAGGCCGTCGCCGAAGTCGATCCCGTTGCCGGCGCCGTCGTCGATCCGCAGCTTGGCGACCCGGAGCCGTCGCTCGCCGGCGTGGGTCGCGACCAGCTCGCGCGCGCCGTCCGTGCCCTCGATCCGCCAGCGCAGGTCGGGCCGGCTGGCCTTGGGGCTGCGGAAGAAGACGGGCAGCGCGTGGCGCACTGTCAGCGCCACCGCGATCTCGTCGCCGCCGGGCGTGGGCAGCTCGTCAAGCAGCAGGCGGTACGCCTCCTCGCCCGCGATCGGCCGCTTGGACGTGCGCACCAGTCGTATCACGTGCGTGCCCCCCGGCCGCACGGTGATGAAGGGCGGGCTGACGCCGGCGTCCGTCGTCGGCTCCAGCCGGTCCTGGCCGTCCTGGAGACGCCAACGCATCAGCCGGAGCTGAACGGTGGCCGGCGTGGAGGCGCGGTTGCGGACGGTGAGCGACGTGGCTCCCTCGGCCACCGCGACGACGTCCGTCAGGATCGGCGTGACCTCCAGCGCCCCGGCCAGCGCCGGCGCGGCGACCGCGACGCCCAGCAACATGGCGGCGCGAAGGAGCGCGGGGGAGGTCACGACGATCCGGGCCGTCAATAGGTGACGGTGATCGTGACGTTGTCGGAATAGGCCCCCGGCGACCCGATCGTCTGCGACGGAACCCGACCATACACCGTCAGCGTCTGCGACGCGCCGTTACCCGTCCCGGCCACGGTATCGGTGTTGACGGTGTTGCCCCAATTGGCCGTCCGGGCCGCATTGGTGAACAGCGAATAGTTGACGAATTCGGTGTTGCCCGCGCCGCCCTTCATGCGCCGATTGGCGACGGAGGCCCCGTTGGCCCCGGCGTCCAACGCGATCGTGTAGGGCGTGCTGTTGGTGCAGGTGACGGTGAACGTACCCTGCTGGTCGACGTTCGCCTGGAGCGACGACTGGCTGCCGAACGCGATCGTGCCCGCCGTCACCGTGCAACCGGCGCTGACCGTCATGGATACGGCCATGTTCTGGGTCTGCGTGGCCGCCTGCGCCGTGCCCGCGCATAGGAGGGCGGCGATCCCGCCCGTGACTGAAATCAACCTGTTCATGACTAGCCTCCTGATGCTCACTCGATCCGATGCGGGATCACCGACTAGAGCACCCCTCTGAATCCGACGTTAAATCGACCGGTAACCTATGCTGCTTATCAGATCGGACCTTGATATTCGGCTCCGGCGACTTGAGGTGCGTCATCGGCAAGCGAGTGGAAGAGGCGCGATGGGTCCGGTTCCACATGGGATCGCCACGGCGACAGGGATCGTGCGTCGGGCGATATAGCGGGGCGAGGAGAGCCTGGGGGATCCCGGCTCGCGGGCACGGCGTCATCCCAGGCCGGGGCGGCCGCAAGCGGAAGGTCCGCCACGACCGCGAGCGCTACCAAGGACCGACAGCTGGTCGAGAACGCCTACTGCCGCCTCAAGGACTTCCGGCGCGTCGCCACCCGCCACGACAAGCTGGCCGCCGGCTTCCGGTCAGCCGTCGCGCTTGGCTACCGCCCTGGCGCTAAGTCCGAAGCCTAGCGCCGGGACTCATTGCCCACGGCCAGAGGATGGCGGTGGCGGTGGCGGCGAGGGCGGAGAAGGAGGCGGCCGGGCACCGGTCGTGGCGGGTGGCGACACGCCGCTGGTGTTCATGCCGCCTTTGGCGCGGCCGATCAGGCGGCCGGGCTCCCCTTGTCTACCCGCAGGCTCGGCGCCGCGCGGCGCGCGTCGGCCACGCCGCCCTTCGGGTCGGGCACGCCGCATCGATCATGACCCGGGCCCGCCGCGGCTTTCGGGAAAGAACGGCCGCGGGCGCTCCACCTGCTCGTCCGTCAGCCGGGACAGGTCGCCCGTCCGGGTCCCGTCGCAAAGCCCGAAGCAGATCACGACGCTCGCATCGATAGGGCCCCGATCCCAGCCTTCAGCTAGGCATTCGGTTCGTTGCCTCGATAAGCCGTCGCACGGTCGCGATCGGCATGAACAGGCGCGGTTCATCGGAGGGCAGAGGCAGCGACCCACGGCCCGTACACAGCGCTCGGCGCCTCTCGACAGCCGCCTCGTCGCCACGAGCCGGCATGTCGAGCATGGCAACCGCCATGGCGAGCTCCTCCGCCGCTCGGGCCCGTCACTTGGACGCGATCGTCTCGCGGTGGCGCGTGAACGCGTCGCGCGGCTTGTCGGTCGGCGCCGAAGTGCATCCGCCCGCTGCTGCGCTCGTCCCCCGCACCGGCGCCAGGTGCTGCGTCGGGCGCGCGAGCTGATCGCCACGGAAACGCGCGCCCGCACGGGATCGCGATCCCGTGCGGGCGCGGCACCTTGCGCGGACGCGATGACCCGGAATCCGCCGTTCAGGGGTCGTCGGCCGGTCGCCGGAAGCGGACGTGTGTGTCTCGCTCAGGAGGCGTGCCGATGCTTCCTGCCGCTCAGCCCGGCAAGCTCGGCGATGGCTGACGCGTTCAGCGTGCGCCTGGCGCCCGCGTCGCCGCGCAGCACGAGGTAGCTTTGCGATCGCTCGAGGGGACCGAGCGCCTCCCACCGGGCGAGACACTCGCCGACAGTGGCCTGCCACGGCGCATGGATGCTCGCGACCAAGTCGGCCCGGGCGCCGGTGTCGGTGATGGGTGGCATTCAGCGGCACTAGCCGGATCGGATGAAGGTCGGACCAACAAGGCCGTGCAGAACCGAAGGAGCTTCGATGGTCTATCAGCCAGGCCGGGGACTAGCCGGCCAAGGGAGACTCAGAACCGCACGTCCATCCACCCTGTCGGGACGCGCTCGGGATCGTCGCTGCCGCCAGCTCGTTCCTAAGCGTCCCAAGCCCCGTGTGGCCGGGCGTGGATGCTCCGTCTACAAGCGCGGGCTTGCTTGGTCGCGAAGGGGGATGATCGGATGGAGACGATCGGGGTCGGCTTGATCGGCTATGGTCTGGGCGGTCGGGCATTTCACGCTCCCTACGTCCGTGCGACGCCAGGCTTGGCGCTGAACGCGGTCGTCTCACGTGACCGGGGCAAGGTTCACGCCGACCTTCCCGAGACGCGCGTCGTCCCCAGCGTCGAAGCTCTGCTGGCGGAGCCCGATATCGACCTGGTCATCGTGTCGAGCCCGGACGCGCTGCACGCGGACCACGCCGTGGCGGCGTTGAACGCGGGCAAGCACGTCCTGGTCGACAAGCCTTTCGCGACGACGCTCGCGGACGCACGGCGGATCGTCGAGGCGAGCGAGGCGGCGGGGCGGCTTCTCACGGTGTTTCACAACCGCCGTTGGGATGCGGATTTCCTGACCCTGCGCCACCTGCTTGCCGAGGGACGATTGGGCGACATCGTCCAGTTCGAGAGCCGCTTCGACCGCTGGCGCCCTGTCCCCGCGGCGACCTGGAAGGAAGCGCGCGACGGTGGGTCATGGTTCGACCTGGGCCCGCACCTTGTCGACCAGGCGCTCGTGCTGTTCGGGCGCCCCGAGGGGATCTGGGCGGACATCGCCGCTTTTCGACCTGGAGCTCCGGCACCCGACTATTTCCATGCCGTGCTCCGCTACCGCGACAAACGGGTCATTCTTCATTCCAGCAAGCTTGTCGCCGCCAACGATCTGCGTTTCGCCGTCCACGGCACCGGCGGAAGTTGGTTGAAGCACGGCGTCGATCCACAGGAGGCGGCCGTCGTCGCAGGAACGCATCCCGCGGGCGAGGATTGGGGATATGACCCCAACGAGGGCTTGCTCACCATCCGCGGCCCGCAGCCGACGACCGTCATGCTGCCGAACCGTCGGGGCGATTACAGGCTGTTCTGGCACGCGTTGGCGGCGGCCATCCGCGGCGAGGGCTCGAATCCGGTTCCGGGACGCGATGCGTTGATGGTTATGAAGGTGCTCGACGCCGGCCGGCGTAGCGCTTCACAACACAGCGAGGTCGTCTTGTAGACCGGCCGCGGAGGCCCGGGCGACCCACAACCGGTCACTCGCCGGCCTTGGGCCGTTTCCAGAACCGGACCCTTGTTCATCTTGATCCGACTCGGATCTCGAACAAGCTCCGATGGCCGCGCTTACACGTCTGGATCATGCTCGGTGACGCTCAACCGCTCGGCCTTCTTCAGATCGTCGAGCACTCGGGACGGATCGATCCGGATGGCAAGCCGGGCCAGCGGCTCCCGGTGGAGCACCGGCCCGATGCGGATGACGTGGCGGGGGTCGACATCCAGCCGGGTGCCTCTGCTCGGCCGCGGGGTCAGCGTGGAGCGCGTCGTGTCGGTGTCGAACCAGCCCTGCACGTGTGGTGAGTGGACGCGGCGGTGAGGACTCGTCTCCTCCATGGCGATGGCTTCGTGAGGTCGCGGATCTCGATCCGAGGCACCTTGGTCGCCTGCGGCGCCCCGGTCTTCACCTACATGGCCGCTGATAGATCGATGGCAGCCGCTGCCCGGTTCGCCGTGCCGCTCAGGGTCAGGACTCGTCGCCCGCAGCCAGAAGACGACGGTAGCTGTGAAGGCGACGGCGGAGAAGACCGTCGGACACCGGTTGGCGACGCGCGCCCAGTCCTTTCCGCGACCGAACTCGATCTCGATGCGGCTGCGGCGCCTGTACCGGCGTTTGTCATGTTGGACCGTTTCGTTGCGGGATTTCCGACCCGGGACGCAGGATCGCATGCCCTTGGCCTGCAAAGCGTCCCGGAACCAGTCGGCGTCGTGGCCGCGGTCGCCGAGCGGCCGCTGCGCCTCCGGCGGTTCGTCTGGCAGCGCCGCCGCGTCGGTATGGGCGCTGACCTGCCCGGCGGTCATGAAGTAGCTCGAAGGACGGCCGTCCGCATCGGCGACGGCGTGGGGATTTGGAATCATGCCGCCTTCGGCGCGGCCGATCGGCCGCCCGAAGCCCCCCCCCCTTTCCACCCGCAGGCTCGATGCCGTGCGGCGCGCGTCGGCCACGCCGCCCTATGGGTGGGGCGGGTCGCGTCGATCATGATCGTATTCGGCTCGGCGCCAGCGGCCGCCGGCCCTTTCATGATGCCGCTCGACACACGCCGATCATCGACCCGCGGCCTGCCGTGGCACTTGGGGAAGAACGGCCGCAGACGCGTCATCTGCTCCTCCGTCGGCCGGTACGGGTCGCTCGTACCTCGTCTCCTTCACGGGGCTTGGATCGAACCGAACCTTTCACCTGAATGGGTTCCGACCCTGGTCGCGCAGGTATCGGAACGAGTTCTTCCAGGACTTCAGGACCGCGGTCGACGCCGGTCTACCGGTGGGGAGGCCGGGCTGCTCCTCGTGCGACATCAGCGACATGTCGACGAGGCGGTGGGTGGGTCGGCGTCGGTGGATCCAGATACCGCTGGTGCGGGAATCCGTACCGCCCACGGAACGCATGGCGCGCGATCCGCACCCTTGGCGGGAACAAGCGCATGATCGTGACGGAACACGGCTACGCCGTCGAAGGCGGGATGATCCGTCCGGCCGAGACGATGGACGGCCAAAAAGGCCGGCATCCACAGCCTTGTAGCCGGCCGGCACCCCGGTAGAGGAGCGGTACGGCCGAACAGGCGTCAACGCGCCCGCTAAGCGGCGCGCAATCGGTGGAAGGCGCAGGAACTGACGACCGGATCATGCGACCGTCGGCTACCGCGACCAGCGTTCGGCGGCCGCCGCACGCCACCGCCGATGACGACGCAGTCCCGCCCGCGCTTCGCGAGACAAGCCGCGATGGTCGGTCGAGCGTTCGCCGCGACCCGGTGCCGGTCCTGTCGGGGCCGCCGCGTTCGGCGGGCCTCAGCGCGCCCGTTCGACGGCCGCGCCGCCGAACATCAGCCCTTGGACCATCGGCCGGGCCATGAAGACGTTCGGGAAGGTGGGGGACGGCGCGCTCG